>NZ_CALGYW010000165.1 GCF_937934665.1 uncultured Anaerococcus sp. | reverse complement strand
TAATTGCTCTAGGCAAAAATATGGCATTTATACCTAGAGATTTTTTTATATCTTCTAAAATGCACAAATTCCCATATATATATTTCTTATATAAACTTAGAACATCAATTCCATATGCTTTAGACAACTCTATTAAGCTATCTACAGATGCGGATTCAATCTCTCCTCTTTCAAGTCTTCCTATAGATCTTTGGCTCAGACTTGCTATTTCTGCTACATCAGACTGCCTAAGACCTTTTCTTTCCCTTATCTCTAGGACCTGTTTCCCAAATTCTTTTCTTTCAGTTATCATTTGAGCCTCTTTAAAAACTTATCTTTATTAATAATATCATAAATCAGGCGGATAATAAAGGAATAATCTCATTTTATCAGGAAAATTAGTTGTATTTTGAAAAATCAGAAAAATTTAAAATTAAAAAGGACCATTGCATATATAATAAAAGTCCTTCTTCTAATAGCAAAGTTTTTATTACGGTTGCTCCTTTTCGTCGCATTCACTCTCTCGCTTCGCTGCGAGATGCTCCGCATGGGCCCTCCAAGAGCCGGGCGGGCTTGCTTAAAATTACATAAGGTTTTTCATCAATTTATAATGCGGCACTTTGTGCCTTGATAAATTGTGAAAATCGAAAAAAACATCGCTTACGATGTTTTTATCTACCATTAATAATTTGTTTTTTCTTTAACTTTAGAAGCCTTACCTTGACGGTCTCTTAGGTAGTGTAGTTTAGCTCTTCTTACCTTACCACGTCTAGTTACTACTAATTTTTCTATTCTTGGGTTGTGATATAGGAAGGTTCTTTCTACTCCTACACCGTAAGAGATTCTTCTTACTGTAAAGGTCTTACCTACTCCACCTTCACTGATGTAGATTACTGTTCCTTCAAAGTCTTGAAGTCTTGTCTTGTCGCCTTCTTTGATTCTGTAGCTTAGTCTTACTGTATCACCTACATTAAAGTCAAAGTTATCTTCACGTAGGTTTTCATTTTCTATTTTTTTGATTAAATCCATCTTTGCTCTCCTCTCGTAAGTACTTTTCGTATAAGTCGTATCTTACCCTTTTTGTTTTTTCTATTGCACTATTTTTATTCCAAGCTGCGATTTTTTTATGATCACCACTTACCAGATCTCTTGGAACATGGTAGCCATTAAATACTCTTGGCTTGGTGTATTCATCTTGTTGCAACAATATATTATAGTGAGAATCTGTTACTAGTGACTCTTCCTTGCCTACAACTCCGTCTATGAACCTTGCCATAGAGTCTATTAGGACCATGGCTGGGATTTCTCCACCTGTTAGGACATAGTCCCCTATAGATATTTCATAGTCTACATAGTGGTTGGTTATTCTTGCGTCTATCCCCTCATAATGACCGCATATTATTATCAAATGTTCAATACTTGCAAAGTCGATTGCTAACTTCTGATCTAAAACTTTTCCTGTAGCCGACATAAAGGCTACTTTAGACTTAGCAGTTTTGACTGATAATAGGGCGTCATATATTACTTGAGGTCTGATTAGCATACCGGCTGCCCCACCGTATACTGTATCGTCGACGTGATTGTGCTTGTTATTTGCAAAATCTCTCATGTCCACTATTTCAAGTTCTAGTTTTTTATTTTGTATCGCCTTTCCTATTACTCCGTAGGTCCTTAAAAATTCAAAGGATTCTGGAAATAGGGTCAGGAGTGTTACTTTATTCATAGTCACTAAAATTTTCTACTTCAATTATTTTTTTATCAGTATCAATTTTTTTGATTGTATTTTTAAGGGCTGGAAGCAGCACTTCCCCGCTTTCAGTTTTTATAACATAGACATCATTTGGATATACTCCTGAGATTACATCAGTTATTTCACCTACATTTTGCCCATCGCAGATGACTTTTAGACCGTATAGGTCTTTGATGTAGATTTCATCTTCATTAAGTTTTCCCAAATCTTTTTCGTCTATGGTTAAATCCTTGCCCACAAATTTAAGGATGTCGTTGATATTATCGTATTCTTCAAAGCCTAAAACAAGCATAGATTTTTGCTTGTAAGATCTTTTTATAGTTAATATTTCATCTCCTATAAAAAGTTGAGATCCAATTTTGAATCTCTCTTCATTATCACTTAGGCTTCTTACTTTTACCTCTCCTCTTATTCCTTGGGCTTTTACAATCTCTCCTACTGAGATTCTCATATTTTTATGTTTACCTTAACATTTTCCTTTATAGCTGCACTTCTTGCGATAGTTCTAATGGAGTTTATAATATTGCCTCTAACTCCTATTACCCTACCCTTATCTTCTTCGGCTACCTTGATTAATATATTAACCTCGCCTCCGTCGCGATCTTCTACAATTTCTACAGCATCTTTATCTGTTACTAATTCTTTAACGATTAATTCTACTAAATCTTTCATAATTAAGCTAATACATCGTTGTCTTTGAATAGCTTTTCTACAATAGATGTTGGTTGAGCACCGTTTTTGATCCATTGTTTAGCTTTTTCATTGTCAACTCTAAATACTTTTGGTTCAGAAACTGGATTGTAGTAACCTATCTCTTCGATAAATCTACCGTCTCTTGCTCTTCTAGAGTCTGCTACAACCACTCTGTAGAATGGTTTTTTCTTTTGTCCTAATCTTTTCAATCTAATTTTTACTGCCATTTTTTCCTCCTTATTTTCTAAAAGAAAGGCATCTTTGGAAAGCCTCTGCCTCTTTTTCCTTTTTTCTGTAGTCCGTTCATTTTTTTCATCATTTTCTTAAGCTCTTTAAATTGTTTTAAGAGCTTATTAAGTTCACGGACATCTACTCCAGAACCTTTTGTGATTCTAGTTTTTCTGCTCTTGCCAATAATTTCAGGCTTGTCTCTTTCTTCCTTAGTCATGGAATTAATTAGGGCTTCTATCTTATCAAAGCCTGCATCATCCACATTGACACCCTTTAGCATTTTTGAATTAACTCCAGGTATCATTGCTAGCAAGTCTTCAAGGGGTCCCATATTTTTTATCTGTTGGATTTGTTCCATAAAATCATCTAGACTATAGGTTTGTTCCCTCATCTTTGCTTCAAGTTCTTTAGCATTCTCTATGGAAAATTGTTCCTCAGCCCTCTCTATTAGCGAAAGTACATCACCCATTCCAAGGATTCTACTTGCCATCCTGTCTGGATAGAAAGGCTCTAAATCGTCAAGTTTTTCACCTACACCTATAAATTTGATAGGTTTGCCTACGACCTGTCTTATTGATAAAGCCGCTCCACCTCTTGCATCACCATCTAGTTTTGTAAGGATTACTCCTGTTATATCTAGATAATCATCAAAGGATTTGGCTACATTTACCGCTTCTTGACCTGTCATAGCATCCACAACCAAGAGGATTTCATCAGGTTTTACTTCTTCTTTGATAGCCTTAAGTTCATCCATTAGGTCAGTATCTATCTGAAGCCTACCTGCTGTATCTAGGATTACTGTGTCATAATTATTAATTCTTGCATAATCCTTAGCCTCTTTGGCTATTTTTACAGGATCTTCCTTGCCCTTTTCAAATACAAAGGTATCTGCTTGTTTACCTACTACCTTTAACTGCTCAATAGCAGCAGGTCTATAGATATCAAGGGCTGCTAACATAGGATTTCTATTATCCTTTTTTAGCATTTTTACAAGTTTACCAGAGTGAGTAGTCTTACCAGAACCTTGAAGACCTACCATCATTACCATATGAGGTGTGCTCCCTTTTAGGGCAAGTTTTGAGTTTTCCTTACCCATAAGGCTGGTTAATTCTTCATTTACGATTTTAACTACCATCTGTCCTGGAGAAAGTGAATTCATCACGTCAGCGCCTAAGGATCTCTCCTTAACAGTTTTTACAAAGTCTTTTACAACCTTATAGTTAACATCTGCTTCAAGTAAAGATAATCTTATCTCCCTCATAGCAGTGTCTATGTCTTTTTCGTTTAATTTTCCTTTTCCCGTTAGTTTTCCAAGGGCTTCTTGGAGTCTATCCGAAAGGCTCTCAAAAACCATATATGCTCCTAAATCTTTTCAATTAGTTCTGTTAACTTATCTATTGCTTCTTCATTATTTGAACTTTCAATCAGCTCTCTTATATCAAAAAGAGCAGCCTTAAGTTCAGTCTTGCTTTTTAGTAAAGAAAGCTCATTTTCAAACTCAAATAATTTATCCACGCTTCTATTAATCATGTCAGATATTGCCTGTTTGCTCTTTCCGTCATTATCAGCAATCTCTTGAAGGGATAAATCTTCGTTATAATAGCAATTTATAACATCTCTTTGCTTTTCATTTAGAAGTTGTCCATACATATCGTATAGTTGGGCTACTTTAACTATTTTCTCCATAATATCACCTGTCAATATTTTTACTTGACCACATTATTATACACGCTATTTTATCACATGTCAACATTATTTCTTGACCCCAAAAGCAAATTTAATTAATCTTTTTTATAGATTTTGTTTTGAAAAAAGAAGGCCTTAAAGCCTTCAATTTCCTGTATGTTGTCTTATAATTATTTTATTGGCCTGCGGTTATTTTTCTCCAACTATTGCAACATAAGATCCCTTGTCATATCCTTCTACTGCTTCTTCTACATAACAATCAGAGTAGGATGGGTCTGTTGTAAGTGTCTGATAGAATTTAAAATTCTTAAATCCTACCTTTTCTAAGATATCACGCTTTTCTGGTGTAGTTGTCATAACAGTATTTGTGACAAGCTCGATTGGATATGGTGATTTTGGTAGGATACCCTCAAAGTTTGGCAGATCAAAGGTTTTGGCATAGGCTGCAAATTGATAAAGAATGCCGAAAGAACTTTCTTTTGGTACATCGATTACTACAATGTGTCCACCTGGTTTTAGGGCTTTGTAGACAGTTTTATAGGCACTTTCTAAATCTTCTATATAGGTAGATGAGCCATTTAAGTAGATAGAGTCATAATATTCTTCTTCTAGTTTAGCATCTTCTATTATTCCAATTATTACATTTAGGCCTCTTTTTTCTGCAATAGCTGCCATATCTTCAGATGGTTCTAGCCCATCAGTGATAGTAATTCCCCTATCTTTTAGAGAAACTTCAAATAAACCACTACCACAGCCTACAGATAGTGATTTTTCTGTATTTACACTCTTAAGAGCCATTTCTACTACATTCAGCTCTGTTAAATACATATTTTCATTCTCCATAAACCACTGATCATATTTACTTGCGTATCCATCAAATTTTGCCTTCATTTTATTCTCCTTATATTTTTTACAAATAAAAACTCCTTTTTCTTATATTCGAAAAAAGAGTTATAATTGCTTTTTATTTCCCTACGAAACTACTAAGTTTATCAGGTTAGCGGGTATAATCTCAGCTCATGGCACCCCGAATATAAAAGGAGTATTTAATTGTTAGTAATATTATATTAGTTTTATAAAAAAAATAAAGTACAAGGGTATGATTTATCTATAGGAGGAGTTATGAAATTTATAGATTACTTATATAAAGAAACTGAAGACATATGGCAAAAGCTTTATAATCATCCTTTCATCTCGGGTTTGATAAATGGTGATTTGGAGATTTCCAAATTTAGATATTACCTAGAAGAAGACTACATATATCTATGGGACCATGTAAAAATATTTGCCATAGGCATTACAAAAAGTAATGATAAGGATATTATTCGTAAATTTTCATATCTTTTAGATAATTGTATGGAAAATGAAATGGCAATCCATCGTGGTGTAATGAAGGATTTTGATATCAATGTCGAAGAAATAGAAAAAAGACCATCAAACCTAACCAATCTTTCCTATTCAAATTATAGGATATCCCAATCTTTAATAGGTGGTTATGAAGAAATTTTGATGGTCCTAATGGCTTGTGATTTAGGCTATGTAAATATTTTTAGGCACATAGACAAGGTCAATCCTGAGGCTAAAAACCACGATATTTACGGTAAATTTATTACAGGATATCTTGACCCTGTTTATTTATCATACGTTGATAGTACTGTTGATGAGATTAATGAAATCGGCTTAGATATGACCCCTACTAAAAGGAACATCTTGATAGATATATTCAAAAATTGCCTAATTTACGAGCTTAAATTTTGGGACATGGTCTATAACGAGGGCGATAAGTTTTAAATAAAAGCTGAAGCTAGGAATAAAAAGTATTCTTAGCTTCATTTTTTATAAAAAAAGAGTAGCCGTAGCCACTCTCTCATATTATTCTATGGAAGATTAAAAAATGGATTTGAATTTTCTTCTCTTTTTTCCATAGATTCATTTGGCCTTGCAGACTTGTATTCATCTACATTTGACGAATCAACTGTAAATTTAAAGTCGATTTCTTTATCTTTGCCTTCTCTTTCTATGGTTAGCTTAACAGTATCACCCACATTATAAGCTAAAAGAAGTTTCTTTAAGGCTCCCATATCTTTGACAGCCTTACCATCAATTTCCTTTATAATATCACCTTCCTTGATATTACTATCATCTGTAAATACGCTTACTACATATATACCACTCTGGGCTTTAATATTATCTTTTAGGTATTGTAGTTGTCTCAAATAATCAAGAGACTGACCAGTTATTCCAAGGTAGACAGAATCAAACTTACCATTTTCTCTAATCTTATCTATTACTGGTTTTACAGTATTAATTGGAATGGCAAAACCTATGCCATCGCTATTACCAGCTTTGGCAGTATTAATACCTATCAACTCTCCTTTAGAGTTTAAAAGTGCACCACCAGAGTTTCCAGAGTTAATTGCGGCGTCCGTCTGCATTAGGCCATCCATTTGAACACCCGTATTAAAGGAAACTGACCTATTAAGACCAGAAATAATACCTGATGTCACTGTAGATTGAAGCTCAAAGCCAAGTGGGTTTCCAATAGCAACAACCCTATCTCCAACACCGATCTCATCAGAATCACCAATATCAATAGCTTTAAGGTTCTTATTATCACTTGCTACTTTTATAACAGCAAGATCTAAAGAAGCATCATTCCAAATTAGCTCAGCTGGAGCAGTTTCACCATTATTAAATAAGACGTTAATCTCCTTAGCCTCACCATCGCTAACAACATGTGAATTTGTAACAATGTAGCCATCTTTGCTTACTACAGATCCTGAACCTATACCCTCTACATATCCAGATTGAGGTCCAAAAAATGACTGTCGGGTAACCTTAGAAATGGTGTTAATACCAACTACCGAATCAATAGATTTTTTAACAACAATTGACTCCATAGACTCATTTTCCTTAATTTCTATTGGTTTACTATCTTCTTGTCTTGTTTCTACTTTCTCTGTATTCTTAACTGTTTCTTTACTATTTGTACCCGCTCCGCTTAGTAGAAAATATACAATAAATCCACCAACAAGAGCTCCGATTAAAGCTGAAGCAAAAGATGAAAATTTCCCTCCAGATTTTTTATAAGATCTATTATTCATAATATCTCCTCCTGTCTAATAATATATACCCAATTTTTGTATAAATAATGAGAAAATTATTAAGTTTATATAAAGAATACAAGATTAGTAAAAAAAAGAATAAAAAAGAAGCATCAAAAATACTTCCTTAAATTAAATGGCGCGTCATTGAGGATTCGAACCCCAGGCCTTCTGGTCCGTAGCCAGACGCTCTATCCAGCTGAGCTAATGACGCCTAATTTTATCTACCATATAAGTATATCTTATTTTATTAGACTAGTCAAATGAAAGATAAATAAAAAAGCTTGCCAAGCAAGCTAAATATGGAGCGGATGACGAGATTCGAACTCGCGACCCTCGCCTTGGCAAGGCGATGCT
>NZ_CALGYW010000164.1 GCF_937934665.1 uncultured Anaerococcus sp. | reverse complement strand
TTAGTTGCGATTTACTGGGCTTTAAATAAAAATATTAGAAAACTTCCTGCTGTTAATAATTTCAACCAAGCCTTTTAATTAGTAAAAAAGACTCGCTCAGGTAACTTTAACCCTAAAACTGAGCTGAGTCTCTTTTTATATCCTACAAGGTTTTTAGCATGTCCACATAGTTTGGCATGGAGTAGTTTTCTCTTGAGATTAGTTTTTCTAAGTCGTCTGAGATTTTTCTTACCTCATTTGCAAGATTACTTGTTTCTTCTTGAAGAAAGCTTGCTTTCTTATCTATCTCTCCTATTTTTTCGCTTTTTTCTATTATATTTGAAATTTTATCACTATAGACTAAAAGCTCTCCTACTCCCTCATTTATCCTCAGTGATCTTTCTCTTAATTTATCATTTTCTATAAAGGCTAGGTAGTCTTTTATTACCTTAATTTCCCTCATGGCTGATGGGAGGATTTCTTGGTGGATTAGGTTATTTAGAATTTCTAATTGGGAGGAGAAGAATTTACTTACATCTTCAAAGCCAACATTTATGATAGATTCTATTTCCTTTCCGCTAAAGATTTGGTATTTTTCAAAGACTTGGTAGGCCTTATTTTCCTTAGCTGCCCTTAGGGCATCTAGGTAGGTCGGGTAATTTTCAAGGCCTCTTTTTTTAGCTTCATCCTTCCAATCTTTTGAATAGCCATCTCCTTGGAAGAGGATATTTTTATTTGCTAGGTAAATTTCCTTGATAAGGCTATTGACTTCTTCTTTCAAATTTTCTTCGCTAACGTTTCTTATCCTTGCATAAATTTCCTCTAGGACTACTGCCATTGCTAGGTTTATTACGGTGTTAAGGTCTGCTGCCGATTGGGATGATCCTAGCATCCTAAACTCAAATTTATTGCCAGTAAAGGCTATCGGCGAGGTCCTATTCCTGTCTGATGTATCTGTTTTCATCTCTCCTAGGTGGGGGATTTTGACCATGTTCGGAACTAGATTTTCTTTAAAATCTCCCTCGGCTATCGATTTTAAAGTATCTTCTAAATCTTGACCTATAAACATAGAAATAATAGCAGGTGGCGCCTCATCACCTCCTAGCCTGTAGTCATTGGTTACTGATGAGGAAGCTATTCTTATAAGGTTTTGGTACTTATTGCAGGCTTTTATCATGGCTGATAAAAATAGGAGGAAGCTTATATTGTTTTTGGGATCCTTGCCTGGGGAAAATAAATTTTTTCCATAATTTGTTGCCAAAGAATAATTATTGTGCTTGCCAGATCCTGCCATATTCTTGAAGGGTTTTTCCTTAAGTAGGCAAACAAGGTCGTGTTTTATGGCTGTTTTTTCTAGGATATACATCAAAAGTTGGTTGTTATCCACAGATATATTGGCATTTTCAAACATAATAGCGATTTCAAACTGGTTGGGTCCCACTTCATTGTGCTCAGCTTCCATATAGATTCCCAAATCATAAAGGGTCTTATTCACATCTTCATAAAAGGCATTCACTC
Organism: uncultured Anaerococcus sp.; assembly: GCF_937934665.1. GTDB lineage: Bacteria > Bacillota > Clostridia > Tissierellales > Peptoniphilaceae > Anaerococcus. Next base: position 8,631 of record NZ_CALGYW010000164.1, on the reverse strand, counting down.
TTTCGGGTATGGCCCCCAAATAGTGAGAGACTAGCTCTTTTTCAACCATGGGATCAGATCCTACTAGGGTCATGCCAGAATATTCTAGGTCTATTCTTTGGTCAAAGTATTTTTTATCTATAAGGTAAAATTCTTGCTCAAGGCCCACTTTCGCTTTGACCCTATAAGTTGGCTCGTCTTTTAAAAATAGATTGCAAATTTTTGCCGCAACCCTACTTACCATGTTCATTGACTCTATTAAGGGTAATTTCTTGTCAAGTTTTTCTCCGTGGAAAGATACAAAAACTGACGGTATGTAGAGGACCTTATCTAAGATAAAGGAATTGGCTGTAAGATCCCAATATGTATAGCCCCTGGCTTCAAAGGTTTGACGCATTCCTCCTGATGGGAAGGATGAGGCGTCGGGTTCTCCAATTATTAGCTCCTTGCCAGAAAACCTATATATGGGATTGTGTTTGTCATCCCTATTTAAAAAGGCTGTTTTTTTGGTGGCAGTCTTGCCATTTAGGGGTTGAAACCAGTGAGTGTAAGATGTTGCTCCTTTTAAAATTGCCCAGGCTTTCATGGCATGGGCTATAGAATCAGCAGTCTCTCTATCTAAGGTAGCATTGTTTCTAGCAGCTTCCTTCCATTTTAGGTAGACTGGGTAGGGTACATTTTTCTTCATTGTCTTTTTATCAAAAGCTAAACTTCCAAATTCTTTCAAAATTATACTTCCTTATTTTTTCTAATGTAAAAATTTTCTTTTTTATTATACCTTCTGAATTTTAAAAATAAATTTGAATATTTATACTTATATTTCGAAAAAAATAAAACCCATCCTACAAATCTTGCCTTGCTAGGATGGGTTTTAGTCTAATTTTATATTTTTATTGACTTAAAAAGATCTTTTGTATACTCGTCCCTGTCTGGACTTGCTAGGTCTTTTGTTTCAAAAAGGTCTACAAGTCTTCCATTGTAGAGGACTCCTATCCTATCACAAAGATAGGCTATTACATTTAGGTCGTGGGAGATGAAAAGACAGGTGAAGTTGTGACTTTTTTGAAGTTTCTTTATAAGGTTTAGAATTTGTGCCTGGATTGATACGTCAAGGGCGCTTACTCCCTCATCTATTATTAGAAACTCTGGTTCTATTATTAGAGCGCAAGCTATGGCTATCCTTTGCTTTTGTCCACCTGATAGGTTGGGCGGATAATAGTCTAGGATGTCTTCTTCCATCTCGATTTCTTCTAGGATTTCCCTTATCTTTTTGTCTCTTTCTTCTTCTGTATAAACATCATGGATTTTTAATATTTCCTTGATAGAAAAACCTATGGTTTTTTTGGGGTTTAGGGCCTGGTAGGGGTTTTGAAATACTACCTGGAGTTTTTTCCTATAGGCCAGTAGCTCTTCCTTGGAAAAATTAGTTATATCCTTATTTTCAAAATATACCTTGCCGCTTGTTTCCTTGATTAGTCTTAGGATAATATTTGATAGGGTGGTCTTGCCAGAGCCGCTTTCTCCAACTAGACCAAAGATCTCCCCTCTTTTTATATCAAAAGATACATCATCTAGGGCTAGGTTGTCTTTTTTCCTAAAGAGAATAGACGAATCTTTATAGATTTTGCTTATATTTTCTATTTTTAATATACTATCCATTTTGCCCTCCATATAGGTGACAGTGGACGCTATGGCCATCTTTCTCGTACCTTTCTGGAAAGGTCTTGGTACAAATATCCATAGTGTGATCACACCTATCTGCAAAAGGACAACCTTCATTAGACCTATTTTTTAAGTCTGGAACATGGCCTTTGATATTAAATAAGGCCTCTCCCCTTTTCTTATAATTTGGCACTGCCTTTAAGAGGGCCCTGGTATAAGGATGGAGAGGACTATCTATTACATCTTTGGTATCTCCCTTTTCTACAAGCCTTCCTGCATACATGATCATGACCTTTTTACAAATCCTTTCGATTAGATTTAGGTCATGGCTTATAAATAAAATTGCTCCGTTATATATATAACCTAGGTCCCTAAATAGGTCTATAATCTGAGACTGGACCTTGGCATCAAGGGCTGTGGTCGGCTCATCTGCTATAAGGACATTGGGGTTTGCAATAAGGGCTATACATATTACTATCCTTTGTTGCATACCACCTGATAGTTCGTGGGGATACTTGTTGTAAAGATTTTCTACATCCCTTAGGCCAACATTTTCCATAGTCTTATAGACAAGTTTTTCACGCTTCTCATTATCAAAGTCATAGTGGATTTTTAAAACTTCTTCTATCTGCTCCCCTACTTTCATCAAGGGATTTAGTGCAGATCCTGGTTCTTGAAAAACTGTGGCTATATTTCTTGCCCTATATTTTTTCCACTGTCTATCACTTAGGCCTAAAACTTCGATATCTCTTAGTTTGGCAGAACCTGATTTTATAAGGGCCTCCTTTGACTGGATTCCCAAAATTGTTTGAGTAGCAACGGTCTTACCACAGCCAGATTCTCCAACAAGACCTACGAAGTCCTTTTCATAAAGGTCAAAAGATATATGGTTGACTGCATTTTTATCTCCGTTTTCAGTATTAAAGGCAACTGTCAAATCCTTTACTTCTAAAATTCTTCTCATTTTTGTGCCTTCTCTCTAAGTCTTTCTGACCTGTATTTTTCACCATAGAGGGTAAATCCCAAAACTACAAGGCTTAGACATATACCTGTAAATATAAAATAGTGAGGCCCTTGGTTGAAATATGCCTGACTTTCCTTAAGCATCCTCCCCCAAGATGGGTTTGGTGGCCTAACTCCTAAACCTAGGTAAGAAAGCCCTGCCTCAGATAAGATGGCCTGGGATACTGAAAGGATAATAGCTACCATTAGTTGGTTTTTGATATTAGGAAGGATGTGGTTTACTGCTATATATAAAGGACTTGCTCCCTTAACTATGGCAGATTTTACAAACTGTGAATTTTTAACCTGCAAAAATCCACTCCTAACAACCCTGGCAAAATAAGGTACAGACATAATTCCTATGGCTAGGATAGTATTTACAATTCCTGCCCCAAAAACTGTGACAAGCATCATAGCAAAAAGTATACCTGGAAAAGCCATAAGGGAATCGATAAACCTCATCAAAATCTCATCAACAACCCCTCCAAAATATCCTGCACTTGCCCCTATAATTGCTCCTAGAAAAAGAGCCAGAGACACAGTTCCAAAAGAAAGGATAAGGGCGTATTTCGACCCTTCCATAAGCCTTGATAGAATATCTCTTCCCATATTATCTGTCCCAAAAGGATGGGCAAGACTTGGTGGTAAAAGCTTCATTGATGTATCTATCTTATTTGGATCATAAGGTGTCCAAAATACTGAAACAAGTAGGACAACGAAATATAGGACAATAATTACCTTTCCTATCCTAATTGAGTTTTTATTTTCTCTTATCATCTGCCACCTCTAATCCTCGGATCAACTAGTCCGTAAAGTATGTCTATAATCAAGTTTATAAAGATAACTAAAAATGCAACAGCAAGTATGACTGACTGGATAAGTGGGAAGTCCCTTGAGCTTATTGAAGCTATTATAAGAGAGCCTACTCCCGGTAGGGAAAATACATTTTCTACTATGAGAGATCCACCAACAGCTGATGTTAGACACATCCCTATAACTGTAATAACAGGTATTAGGGCATTTCTTAAAACGTGTTTATAAAGTATCTCCCTAAGCTCCATCCCCTTCATCCTGGCTGTTCTTACATAGTCCTTGTTGATTTCATCAAGAAGAGCTGCCTGTATATACCTAATAATGGTAGCTATATTTGGAATGGCAATCGCAAGAGAAGGTAAGAAGAAGTTTTTCAGCTTATGGAAAAAATCCCCACTCATTACATTGTAGGATAGGGTTGAAAAAACTCCCAATTTTACTGCAAAAACATAGATTAATAAAAATGCTAGCCAAAAAGATGGAATAGATATGCCAAGTTGAGTCACTGCTGTGATTATGGATGCATACCACTTGTCAGATTTCATTGTAATTTGTATTGATAAAGGAATAGCTATTACTATTGATAAAATCAAGGAATAAAAAGTAAGCCACATGGTTACTGGAAGTTTCTTTAAAAAAAGCTCCCTAACTGGGATCCTGTACTTTATACTCATCCCCATATCAAGTCTAAAGAGTCCTGTTATCCAATTGATATACCTTTCAAAAATCGGCTTATCTAGCCCTAGCTCTTTTTCAAGAGCTAGGAGTTGCTGTGGGTCCGCCTCTGTTCCTAAAATTATTTCAGCGGGGTTACCGCCTATAATCTGGAAAACAAAAAATATTAAGAGTGAGACAAAAAACAAGGTCAAGATAAGCGAGATTATTTTTTTAATAATCTCCTTGGTCATTTTACTTGCCAGCTATATCTTCAAGGTTTAGCTTTTGAACTGGGTAAGTCTTGAGGCCAGTGTATTCGTTATTTAGGACTATATTATCATTAGGATCTTGTAAAAATACCGCCGCACAATCTTTAGTAATTACTTCTTGGGCATCTTTGATATTTTTTATAAGCTCGTCCCTATCCATAGTTTGTTGGCTAGCTTCTATAGCCGCATCATAGTCTTCTGATACGTAGTTTAGGTAGTCCTTGTCAGATGTTGATACGTACCTATCTAACACTCTGATTGGGTCTGTGTAGCCTATGAATCCTGCTATTGTTGTTTCATAGTCTCTTTCCTTATAAACCCTATCAAGCCAGGTTGAAAATTCAATTGGATCTATAGTTGCATTTATACCTGCTTTTTTAAGTTGGGCTTGGATTAATTCTGCTGTATCCATGTGGAATTTATAGTCACTTGGTACTGTCATTTTAAAAGAAATACCATCTGGATAGCCTGCTTCAGCTAAAAGCTCTTTAGCCTTTTTAACATCTGTTGGATACATTTCTTCAAGGTCATTGTAATAATCTTTTAGGGCTGGTGAGAAAGAAGAGTAAATCTTTGTTGCCTTATCCCCTGCAACAGCCTCGATTAATTCGTCTTTATCAATAGCGTGGGCTATAGCTTGTCTTACCCTGATATCATCAAACGGCTTAACTTCATTGTTTAGACCAAGAAGTTGAACAAGGTTTTGTGGGTGAGAGTAAGAATCTGTAGACTCTATTACTTGATCAAGCTCATCAGCTGTAAGCTTTGATGCAAGGTCTACTTCCTTGTTATTTAGAGCCATTACTAGGGCTTGGTTGTCAGCAACCCTTACCACATTTACTTTTTTAATCTTAGCTATGTGATCTTTTCTATGGTAGTCATCAAATCTTTCCATGGCCATGCCCTCGCCCGGTGTATAGGATACAAACTTATACGGGCCTGTACCTAGAGGTTTAGTTTGGTTATCTTCGTAATCTTTTTTAAGGATTGGTTGGTTTTGTAGGTAGATAAAGGAGTTATTTACCTTATCTAGGGTCATGGTAATTTCTGTAGGTGATACTACTTCCATTTCCTTTATAGCAGCAAACTTAGATGACATTGGTTCACCAGATGATAGGCCAGCTAGTTTATCATAGGTGTAGTAAACATCATCTGCAGAAAAATCAGATCCATCGTGGAATTTTACCCCTTCTTTAAGTTTAAAGGTGTAGGTAAGTCCGTCATCAGAAATCTCATAAGATTCTGCAAGATCTGGCACAAGGTTACCATCCTCATCCACATCCAAAAGACCATCAAAGATTTGATCCATCACAGTCTTAGTATCTCCTGCTGTAGCAGAAAATGGGTCAAGAGAATCAATCTCTGTTGCCATAGCGACTGTAAATGGTCTTTCTGCTGTATTTGTTTCATTCTTTCCACCGTCAGTTCCTTCTTTAGCGCCACCACAAGAAGTCAACACTGCTCCTGCTAGTAGTAAAGTGAAAAGTGTCTTAGTTTTTTTCATTTCTCCTCCTTAGGAAAATTGTTCTTGATAATATTATAACAGATAGATATTTTTTTCACAATGGTTTTTTAAAAAAAATTTAAAATCCTGGCATTAATATCCTATATCACAATATACTTAATAAAAACTAAAGTTCGACCTAATCTTCATTATCAGATATCTATATATACTTGCTCATTTTATTGTACTAATATATTAATAAACTATTGCGCAATTTACAAAAATATTATATACTGTAATTAAGTAAAGGAGGTTTTATGAATTTTTTAGACCAAGCAAAAAAAATTGAGAATACTATCATAAATGATAGGAGGAATCTCCACATGATTCCTGAGCTAGAGCTAGATTTACAAAAGACTGTAGCCTATGTCGAAAATGAGCTAAAAAACCTTGGTATAAGCTATAAAAAATTGGTAAATGGCAATGCCATCGTAGCAGAAATCGGCTCCTACAATGGCAAATGTATAGCAATCAGAGCTGATATGGACGCCCTACCAATTACAGAAGAAACTGGCCTTGATTTTCAATCGACCCATCCTGGTTGTATGCACGCCTGTGGCCACGATGGTCACACAGCTATGGCCCTAGGAGCAGCAAGACTACTTAAGGAAAATGAAGACAAGCTTGATGGTCTTGTCAAGATTTTTTTCCAACCAGGCGAAGAGATCCCTGGTGGGGCCAAGCCAATGATTGATGAAGGTTGTATGGAAAATCCTAAGGTACACAGGGTAATAGGCCTTCACCAAGGTGGTGTATTGGGCCATCTTCCTCAAGGAACTATTGCCTACAAAAAAGGACCTATAATGGCTTCTATGGATGCCTTTATAATTAGGGTCAAAGGCCATGGCGGCCACGGTGCAAGGCCTGATTCCTTCATTGATCCAATCGCTACAATTAGCGAGATCAACCTAGGACTTCAAAAAATCATCTCTAGAGAGCTTGACCCAACTGAGTCATCCCTAATATCAATCTGTCAAATCCACGGAGGCACCTGCCAAAACATCATTCCTGATGAAGTCTGGGAAGAAGGTACTGTCCGTAACCTAAACGAAGAAACCAGAGATTTTGTAGAAAAGAGAATGGGTGAAATTGTAGAAAACACAGCAAAAGCCTTTAGGTGCGAGGGCATTCTCGAATATAAGAGATTTTACCCAAGCCTAATCAATGACGATGAATTTACAGACTATGTAAAAGACATTGCCGTAGAGCTTATAGGCGAAGAAAAAGTAATCGAACTTAAAAACCCATCTATGGGAGGCGAAGACTTTGCCTTTTTCTTAAATGAAGCGAAGGGCACCTTCATATCACTAAACAACCTAAAGGTAAATGAAGATGGCAATGTCTACCCTCACCACAATTCTAAATTTGATGTTGAAGAAAGCACTTTTTATATAGGCTCGGGCATCCTTGCTGAAGTAGCCTATAGGTATTTGAAAGAAGGTAAAAAATGAAAAAATATAAATTGCATTTTATAGCCCTAGCAGTAGTCCTAGTGGCAGAATTAATCGGCAAACACACCTTTGACATAGGAATTGGTACCATAGTCCTCCTTCCTATGCTATTTGCCCTAGTAATAGGTGTTTTGACCACACCTAAATTCTTAAACATAGCCAAAGAAGAAGACATGGCCTATGCCGGAAGACTAATTTCCGTCACCCTAATGCTTTTAATGGCCAAATATGGTACTACTATAGGCCCAACAATTGATACTGTAATTAAATCATCCCCAGCCCTAATCCTCCAAGAATTTGGTAATCTTGGAACAGTACTCTTAGGTGTACCTCTAGGTATTTTACTAGGTCTTGACAGAGAAGTTATAGGTGGGGCTCACTCAATTTCAAGGGAACCAAACATAGCTCTAATAGCAGAAAAATATGGCCTTGACAGTCCAGAAGGAGAAGGTGTTCTTGGTGTTTATATAGTTGGTACAGTATTCGGTACTATCTTTATGGGGATAATCGCATCAGTCCTTGCAACATCAACCCCACTCCACCCACTTGCGCTTGCCATGGCTTCAGGTGTAGGATCAGCTTCAATGATGACAGCTTCAGTAGGATCTTTAGTTGAACTGTTCCCAGAAATGGCAGATAAACTTACAGCCTTCGGTGCTGCTTCAAACCTCTTATCAGGTCTTGATGGGGTTTATATGTCAGTATTCCTAGCCATCCCACTAGCAGAAAAATTATATGCAAAATTTAAGAAGAAAGGAAAATAATTATGAAATTTAAAGAAAAGTTTTTTATCCTTTTAATAACAGCAGCTATATCTGTCATAGCCAACTGGGTAGGACCTGGTATCAGCCCTCTTCAAGGTATCCCTGGAGTATTAATACTTGCAGCTATTTCCTTAGCAGGTATAGGAATTGCTGATATAATGCCTGGTAAAATCCCAGCTGTTGCCTACATAGTAACCCTTGCAACCATAGTTACTATCCCAGCTTTTCCTCTATCAGATTTTATTAGCTACCACACAGGAAATGTTGATTTTACAACCCTATGTACACCAATTTTAGCCTATGCAGGTATCTATACAGGAGAAAATTTAGATAACTTAAAGAAAACTGGTCCTAAGATAATTATTCTTTCAATATTTGTTATCCTAGGTACCTATATTGGTTCATCTATCATAGCCCAAATCATCCTAAAAATGATTGGACAAATCTAAAAAAAACCATAAGAAAAGGGATGTTGCAGAATGAATAAATCGTCCCATTATCATTATGGGGTCTCAATGAGCCGGCGGGCT
>NZ_CALGYW010000163.1 GCF_937934665.1 uncultured Anaerococcus sp. | reverse complement strand
ATGAAAGAAAATAATAATATTATTATAAAAGGAGCAAGGACTAACAATCTCAAAAACGTAGATCTTACTCTCCCTCGTGATGAGATGATTGTTTTTACTGGGCTTTCGGGCTCTGGTAAGTCTACCCTTGCCTTTGATACTATATATGCCGAGGGGCAAAGGCGTTATGTTGAGAGTCTTTCCTCCTATGCTAGGCAATTTTTGGGAGGGATTGATAAGCCTGAGGTTGATTCTATTGAAGGGCTTTCTCCTTCTATTTCAATTGACCAAAAGACTACTAATAGAAACCCACGTTCTACTGTGGCAACTGTTACTGAAATTTATGACTATTACAGGCTTTTATATGCTAGAGTTGGTGATGCTTATTGTCCGGTTTGTGGCAAGCCTATCGTTGCCCAGTCTATTGACCAGATGGTTGATAAGATTATGGAGCTTCCTGAAGGAACTAAGCTCCAACTTCTAGCTCCTGTTATTAGGGGCAAGAAGGGCCAACATAAAAATGCCCTGGCTAATATTAGAAAAGACGGTTTTGTCCGTGTTATTATTGATGGGGAAAGATATGAAATCGAAGACGATATAGACCTTAATAAGAATAAAAAACATGATATTTCTGTAATTGTAGATAGGATTAAGATGAAAGAGGGAATCGAATCTAGAATTGCAGATTCTCTTGAAACAGTGATTGGCCTTGCTGATGGGCTTGTTATTGTAGATGTAATTGGCGGGGAAGAGATGCTTTTATCATCCAAGCTTGCCTGTCCAGAAGGTCACGTGTCTTTGCCTGAGATTACCCCAAATATGTTTTCTTTTAACGCTCCAATAGGCATGTGCCCTGAGTGTAACGGCCTTGGTTTTCACCTCCAGGTAGACCCAGATCTTATAATTCCAGATAAGAGTCTTTCAATCAAAGAAGGAGCAGTAGAGCCTTACGCTACATCCGGCAAGGGCACCTACTACTATGAGGTGGTAAGGGCCATAGCTGACCATTATGACTATCCACATGATGCACCCCTAGAAGATGCACCAGATGAGCTTATCCACGATATTCTTTATGGAACAGACTATGATTTATCCTTTGTTTTTGATTCTCACTTTTCAGGCAAAAAACGCTACAAGGGAATTTTCGAAGGAGCTCTTAAAAATATTTGGGATAGGTACCAGAGGACAAATTCTGATTCTCAAAAGAAAAAGTTTAGGGATTATATGGGCGAAGAGGAATGCAGGGTTTGCCATGGAGACAGGCTAAAACCTGAAGTTTTGGCAATCAAAGTCGGGGATAAAAACATTTCAGAATTAACCCGCCTTTCTGTTTCCAAGTCTATAGACTTTTTTGAAAAGCTTGAGCTTTCTGAAATGAAAGAGCAAATAGCAGAGCTAATTATTAGAGAAATCAAGGGAAGACTCAAGTTTTTAAATGGCGTAGGTCTATCATATTTAACCCTAAATCGTACAGCCTCAACCCTTTCTGGTGGTGAGAGTCAAAGGATTAGGCTTGCAACCCAGATTGGATCGGGACTTGTAGGTGTATCCTATGTCCTAGATGAGCCTTCTATAGGCCTTCACCAAAGAGACAATGATAAGCTTATCAAATCCCTCCGAAACCTCACAGATATTGGTAATACTCTAATAATTGTAGAACATGACGAGGATACCATGAGGGCTGCAGACTATATAGTAGATATAGGACCCAAGGCTGGTATCCACGGAGGAGAGATTGTTGCTAAAGGTAGCCTCGATGATATCATGAATTCCAAAAAATCTATCACAGGAGATTATCTAGCTGGTAGGAAGAAAATCGACCTGCCAGAAAAACGCAGAACTTCTGATAATTATATAGAAGTTATAGGAGCAGAGGAAAATAACCTTAAGGGTATAGATGTGAAATTCCCTCTAGGGACTCTTACAACTGTTACTGGAGTTTCTGGCTCGGGCAAATCTTCCCTTGTAAATGAAATCTTATACAAGATGGCAAGTAGGAAGATTAATAAGTCTAAGGTCCACGCAGGCCGTCACAAAAAAATCAAGGGGCTTGATCAAATTGACAAGGTCATAGCTATTGACCAGTCGCCAATAGGTAGGACTCCAAGGTCAAATCCTGCGACCTATACCAAGGTTTTTGACGCCATCCGTGATGTCTTTGCCATGACCAACCAAGCCAAGATGAAGGGTTTTAAGAAGGGAAGATTTTCCTTCAATGTCAAAGGCGGTAGGTGCGAAGCTTGTAAGGGTGATGGTACAATTAAGGTTGACATGATGTTTTTACCAGACGTCTACGTGCCTTGCGAGGTTTGCCACGGCAAGAGATACAACAGGGAAACCCTAGAAGTTAAGTTTAAGGGCAAGGATATAGCAGATGTCCTAGATATGACTGTTGAAGAAGGCATTGAATTTTTTGAAAACCAACCAACTATAGTAAGAAAACTTCAGACCCTCTATGACGTAGGTCTTGGCTATATCAAAATCGGCCAACCTTCCACAGAGTTATCTGGTGGTGAGGCCCAAAGGGTAAAACTTGCCACAGAACTTGCCAAGGTATCAACAGGTCAAACCCTCTACATCCTAGATGAGCCAACTACAGGCCTTCACACAGCTGATGTTCATAAGCTCATAGAAGTTTTAAATAGGCTAGTTGATCAGAACAATACAGTAGTCATAATTGAGCATAACCTTGATGTAATCAAGGTCTCAGACTACCTAATAGACCTAGGCCCAGAAGGAGGAGATGGGGGAGGAAGTCTCGTTGCAACTGGAACTCCAGAAGAGGTTAGTAAGGTCAAAGAATCCTACACAGGTCAATACCTCAAAAAATTACTCAAATAAAATTCGTCCCTTGCGGGGCGATTTTTCTTAAAGAAAAACGAAAAGCTTTAATTTATAGGCAAAAAATGATAAAATAAGACTATAGACAATAAAAGGAGTACTTATGTTAGAATCAAAAAATGACAACAAAGACAGAAACGATATAGACATTAATGATAACACCTCAGGCACAGTTGGCTTTGACCCAAAAACAGGCAAGGTTTACTATGTAGATGAGCCAAAAAAAGAAGAAGAAGCAGAAGCGAATCTTGATATGGAAATGGCAGAAATTACTGAAAAACTAACAAAGTCTAATGATGCCATAATAAATCTTCTAAAAGAAGCAGGCATAGAAGATCCAACAGATCTTGATGCCATAAAGAAACTTGCAGAAGACGAAAAATAATGCAAAAGTCTGATAGGGGCCTTGACCTAGTCGAATTTATGATAGACCTGTATTATGATAGGCACAAGGCCTTAGATAGTGAGCGAGAAGACCTAAAGGCCTATGTGGCAAAGAAACTTGCCGCCTGCCCTCATGGTGATGATAAGCCTTCTTGTTCGTCTTGCAAAATCCATTGTTATGACAAGGACCATAGGGAAATGATTAAAAAAGTGATGAAATATTCGGGACCCCGCATGATGTTTTATGCGCCAGGCGATGCCCTCAGGCATTTACTAGAAAGATAAGGAGAACCTAGTGGAAAATTACGATAAAGCCTTTATAGACAAGCTAGGAAAGAGATTTAAGGAAAATATGGACAGGCACCCAGCTATAAAGTGGGACTTTGTCAAATCTTCTATCCTAAATAACCTAGACCTTTATAACGCAATCTATGCCATGGAAGAAACAGGTGGAGAACCAGACCTAGTAGACCTAGATATATTTAAGGGGCTAGTCTATGTAGACCTAGCTGACAAGAGCCCAAAGGGCAGAAGAAGCCTTTGCTATGACAAAAAGGCTAGAGAAGATAGGAAGGAAAATGCTCCAGCATCTTCTGTTGAGGAAGAAATAGGCGAATTTGGTATAAAACTTCTAACAGAAGAAAAATATAAGGCCCTTGCTAAAATAGCAAACTTTGATACTAAGACTACATCCTGGATAAAAACTCCGGATGATATTAGAAGGAAAAATGGAGCCTTATTTGCAGGTAGACGCTTCGATAGGGTCTTTATTTACTACAACAATCCAGGCTCCTACTACAAGGACAGGGGTTTTAGGGCCTACATAGAAATATGAGGAAAATCCTACTAGTCCTTATGTTTATAAGCCTTGCTGCTTGTGGAAATCAAAATCAAGCAAAAAACCAAAAGCTAAGAGAAAGTCAAAGTCAAAATGAACTTGATTTTGAAAAACTAAGAGATTTTCTAAACGAAAAGCTTAAGGGCGAGACTCTAATTAGGACTTATGGAGAAGATACGGGTCAAACTAAAATCATTTTTGAAAATGATGGCTACTTTAGGGGAGACTACTTTGGAAAAATCGCCGCAGATGGCAAAGACTATGGCCTTACAGCTACAGCCCAAATCTACTACCACGCAGAAGAAATCCACTCCTCAGAATTCGAGGGGATTTTTGAAATAACCGAAGCCTTGGACGATTATCGTTACGCTTTAGACCTAAGAGATTATAAAATTACCAGCAAAGAAGGAGTCTGTGACCAAATCTACTACCACGTAGACTTTGCCCTAGGACTAAATCCTGACTCTTCCTACATCCTATATAGGCCGGGCTGTCCTATAAGTAAACTTGAAAAAGACGATAGGCTTATAGACCTAGCCAAAAAAGGAAGCGCTGATGGAGAAAAAACCAGGGGCTTTATAATCTACAACAAAACCGACGGGGAAGTTTTTACCCAAAATCCCTAAGCTTACAAAGATTTTAAGGGAAAAAACCTAGCTTTAACTAAAATTTAAGGTCTGTAAGAGTAAAATTATAGAAAAGAAAGAATGGAAATTATGGAAAAGTTATTATTTATATATAATCCAAATTCTGGCCAAAGGGCAATCAATGATAAATTATCCTGGATAATAGAATACCTATCATCAAAGGAAATATTTCCAACAGTCTACGCAACTCAAAAATCCGGTGACTGCAGGGAGATTGTGGAAAAATATGGCAAGGACTTTGATAAAATCCTAGTATCTGGGGGAGATGGAACCCTGGATGAAGCTGTATCTGGTGCCTTAAAGGCAGACATAGACCCTATTTTTTCCTATATACCAACAGGATCTACCAATGATTTTTCAAAGACTATCAATATTTCCCCAGATATAGAAAGGGCAACCAAAACTGCCGTAAGGGGCAAGGTCAAAAGGATAGACGTAGGAAAAATTGACGATAAGTACTTTGTCTATGTAGCAGCCTTTGGAGCCCTGTCAGACATCAGTTTTTCAACTGACCAAGAGGTTAAAAATAGAATTGGCCGCTCAGCCTACATAGTAGAGGGGATAAAAAAACTTTTACCAATCCAATCTATGGAATCCTACCAGGCAGAAATCGAGTTTGACGATGAGCTTATAAATGGAGATTTTATCCACTTTATGGTTTCAAATTCCGTCTCAGTTGGAGGATTTAACCTCTTTGACGATAAGGTTGGCCTTACTGATGGACTTTTTGAGGTAACCTTGGTTAAAAAACCTGAGTCAATAGCTGACCTAAATAGGATTATCCAAGCTTTAACAACTGGAGAATCAAGCGACCTTGTCATCCAAAGACAGGTTAAAAAAATCAGGATAAAAACTGAAAAGGAAGTATCTTGGTCCCTAGATGGAGAATTTGGCGGAAAGAGTACAGATTGTAAGATAGAAGTAGTTAATCAAAGAATTGATATAAAAACTGGCCTAATAGATTGAAATCTTAGTCGGTTTGTGATATAGTAAACGATTAACATAAGCGTAATCTCAAAATTATGGTATAATATATGTAGAAAACCTAGGAGGTTATGATGTTTAAAGTAGGCGATAAGATAGTTTACCCAATGCATGGAGCAGGGGTTATTGATTCAATTGAAAAAATCGAATTTATGGGCGAGGAGAAAGAATACTATATCCTCAAAATGCCTATAGGTGAGATGGATATATCAATACCTTCTGAAAACATGAAAGACTCTAACATTAGATCTATTATCACTAAGGAAGAAGGCCTTAAAGTCTTAGAAATCCTTGATGATAAGCCAACACAAATGAACTCTAATTGGACCAAAAGATACAGGGACAATCAAGAGATTCTAAAGACTGGAGATATCTATGAAATAGCAAAAATGGTCAGAAACCTAGCTATCTTAGATACTGATAAGGGTCTTTCTACAACAGAGAAAAAACTTCTAAACAGGGCAAGAAGAATCCTTGCCAGTGAGCTTGTCATGGCAGGCTCTTTAGAAAAGGAAGAAGCAGAGAAAATGATAGACGAGTCTATAGGACTTTAGTCTATCCTATATTAAGGAGATTTTATGAAAAGAGTAATCAGATTAGTATTTTTACTAATCGGGGCTGTTCTTGGCATAGTAGTCTTAGGAATAATTAACGCCGCTTTTGGGTTAGTCCCGGATAGCGGCAAATTAATTCTGTGGGCAAAAGTCATATCATCAGCCATATTTGCTATAATATTTTATTTTGCAACGGACCCTATATCCAAACATGCAACAGCAAGTCTGTCGAAGTTTGAAAAGAAAATCAGCAAACTACCCGCAGCCAACCTCGTAGTAGGTGTAATTGGCATTATCCTAGGATTTTTGATAGCAACCCTAGTATCTACCCCCCTAACCAAACTATCCCTACCATTTATGGGAAATTCATTTTTTGTGCTATTATCTATTTTATTATATATCGGTTTTGGTTATTTAGGATGGAAGCTAGCCTACAAAAATTCGGACGACCTTCTTGCCCTTGTGACAAGAAATAAGGAAGAAAAAAACGAAAGCGGAGAATTTTTTGATAGGTCAAACCTCACCGCAAGTCCCAAAATCCTAGATACATCAGTCATAATAGACGGTAGGATTTTAGACCTTATAAATACTGATTTTCTTGAAGGAGAGCTAATAGTTACTGAATTTGTCCTAGAAGAGCTCCAACACATAGCAGACTCCCCAGATGACCTCAAAAGAGAAAGAGGTAGGAGGGGCCTTGATATAATCAAACAAATCAAGGAATCTAAAAAGATCAAGCTAACAGTTCTGGACAAGGACTACAAGGACATCAAGGAAGTTGATGCCAAACTCTTAAAACTTGCCCTAGACCTTGGAGGCAAGGTCTTTACCAATGACTATAACCTAAATAAGGTCGCAGATGTCCAAGGTATCCCAATCCTAAATATCAATGATCTAGCCAACTCCCTAAAACCTGTGGTAATCCCAGGAGAAGAGATGGAGATAGATGTAATTAAAAAAGGCAAGGGCAAAAACCAGGGGGTAGGCTATCTAGAAGACGGAACCATGGTTGTCGTAGAAGACGGCCAAGACCTCATAGATAAGACCATCAAGGCCAAGGTAACATCAGTTTTGCAGACTTCAGCCGGTAGGATGATCTTTGTAAGGGCGGAAGATGTATAAAGAAAAATTTTTATCAGCAGTAATAACTGCAGCAGGATCAGGCACTAGGATGGGTATGGAGATAAATAAACCCTATCTAGAAGTAGGTACAAAAAAAGTTCTAGAACTTAGCCTAACAACTGTAACAAGTATAAAAGAATTTGACGAGATAATCTTAGTAGTAAGGGAAATAGACTTCCCTTTGGCTACTGAGATTTTATCTCTTTTTAGAGATCCTAGAATAAAAATGGTCGCAGGTGGAAAAAGCCGAGAGGAATCAACCTACAAGGGCCTTTTAGCCCTAAACCCCAAATCAGACTTGGTATTAAGCCATGATGGGGTAAGACCCTTTGCAACTAGAGGTCTTTTTTTAAGGGTATTAAAAGAACTCGAAACCTATAAGGCAGCTATAACTGCGACTAAATCAAAGGATACAATCAAGGTGGTAAATGAAAGAGGTGAGGTAGACTTCACCCCAAATAGGGACTATGTCTACAATATCCAAACACCCCAAGCCTTTGATACAAAATTAATAAAAGATCTTTACGAAAAATATTTTGAATCGGAAGCGAAAATAACCGACGATAGTCAATTATTTGAATTCTTTGATAGGCATGAGCCAGTCAAAGTAGTAGAAGGTGAGTATTCTAATATCAAGATAACAACGGCAGAGGATATAATCTTTGCCAGGGCATATATAAGGGGGAATAAATGAGAGTAGGTATAGGCTATGATGTCCACAAACTAGTAAAAAATAGGGACTTAATCCTAGGCGGAATAAAATTTGAAAGCGAATGGGGACTTTTGGGCCACTCTGATGCAGACGTTCTAACTCACGCTATCATGGACGCTATCTTAGGAGCCCTTGCCCTACCTGACATAGGCAATCTTTTCCCAGATACAGACCCAGCCTACAAGGACATTTATTCGATTGACCTTTTAGATAGGGTAGTAGAGAAAATGTATGAAAAAGGCTACAAGATAGGCAATATCGACTCTGTAATAATCTGCGAACTACCAAAGATTGCCCCAAAAAGAGAAGAAATAACAAAAAAGCTTGCCGATCACCTAAAAACTGATATAACAAAGGTATCGGTAAAGGCATCAACCAGTGAAAAACTTGGCTTCACCGGTCAAGGTGAGGGCATAGAAGCAAGAGCCATAGTATATTTGGAGGAAATAAATGCGTAAATTTATAACAAGTGAATCAGTAACCGAAGGACATCCAGATAAGGTTTGTGATCAGATTTCAGACGCAATCCTAGATGAATGCCTAAAGCAAGACCCAAACGCCAGAGTGGCAGCAGAATGTATAACTACAACAGGACTTGTCCTAGTAGTAGGAGAGATAACCACAGAAGCCTATGTACCTATAGAAGAAGTGGTAAGAGATACCATAAAAGAAATTGGCTATATAGACAATGAACTGGGCTTTGACTACGAAAACGTAGCAGTCCTAACATCAATCAACAGCCAATCACCTGACATCGCTCAAGGGGTAGATAAGGCAAGTGAATACGACGCAAGCCACGACGACTATGACAAGATAGGCGCAGGAGACCAAGGTATGGTCTTTGGCTATGCAGATGATGAAACAGAAGTCTATATGCCAATGTCAGTAAAACTTGCCCAAGACCTAGCCAAAAGACTAACCACAGTCCGCAGGGAAGGAATCCTAGACTACATAAGACCAGATGGCAAAAGTCTAGTGACTGTAGAATACGACGATGACAAGCTAGTAAGGATAGATTCAGTCGTAATCTCAACCCAACATAAAGACAATATCCCAATGGATAAAATCCGTGAAGACATCATAGAAAATGTAATAAAAAAAGTAGTGCCAAAAGAATTAATAGATGAAAAAACCAAAATCTACGTAAATCCAACAGGTAAATTTGTGATAGGTGGGCCAAAGGGAGATTCTGGCCTAACAGGTAGAAAAATCATAGTAGACTCCTATGGTGGCTATTCAAAAGCAGGCGGAGGAGCCTTCTCAGGAAAAGACCCAACAAAGGTAGATAGATCTGCAGCCTACATGGCAAGATACGCTGCCAAAAATATGGTAGCAGCAGGCCTTGCTAAAAAACTAGAAATAGGCGTATCCTACGCTATAGGTGTAGCAAGACCCCTATCAATCTTTGTAGATAGCTTCGGCACAGGCAAATACGACGACGAAAAATTAAAACAAATCATAGAAGAAAACTTCGACTTTAGGCCAGGCGCCATAATAGACAAACTAGACCTAAGACACCCAATCTACAAAAAAACCGCTGCCTACGGACATTTTGGTAGGGAAGATGAAGATGGGTTTACATGGGAAAGGTTGGATAAGGTCCAAGACCTTAAAAGATATTAATTATTGTTTTTTATCCTAGATAAATTATATTTTTATCTAGGATTTTTTGTCTTTATTATCCGAGATAATTTGTCATTAACTTTATTAGTGTTATTTGTTGATATTATATATTATTATTTTATTTACTATTGAATCTTCGTAACTGGGGAGGCCCAGGGGAACGTTCCGGACGTTCCCCAACCTGCCTCCCCAGACCCCACTCGGCTACCCCCTCCGGCCGGCCCCTCTCGGGGGATAAGGAATTTGCCTATCAGCAAACTATTGATATGGAGGAGCCCTTGTTTAAGTTAGTTAAAATCCTAACTTTTTTGAAATTCAGTCGGCTAAAATTTGATAACTCGCTATCGCTCAAACAATCAAATTTTTATACGCCGTCTGAATTTCAAAAATACTTAATCTTAAGTTTAGAAAACCTTCGTATGAGAATAAACTCTAATATAGCAATGTTTGGCGAAGCCAAACGAGCCTGACAAATGTATGTACCCCGAGACCAATTCTCTTAAGACCGAGGAGTAAATTCTAATCGAGAAGCCCGTAAAGAAAATCGCATGTTTGAGTGAAGCGAGTTTGCGATTTTTAGGGCTTTGATGATTAGAATGATAGTAGGAATATACACCAATAAATACAAGGCCATACCCTCTACTAAAAAAGCTTGCGAAAAGCAAGCTTCTATTTTCGCACTCCGCTTAAGGAGCAGTCGAGGTTGTAGCGTAAGGGGGTCTTAGGGGGAACCAGTGAGGGGGCATCTGCCGCCCCCTTGGGCTCCTCCTATGAACGGAGGGGTCATGTAAATGACCTAGATATAATTTATAAGGAACGTAATCTTTTTACAATCAATGCTCCTATTCGTCGTTTTCTCTCTCGCTTTGCTGCGAGGTGCTCCGCACGGGCCCTCTACGAGCCGGGCAGGCTTGCCCAAAATTACATAAGGTTTTTCATAAATTTCTACTGCGGTGCTTTGCAACTTGAGAAATTTTGAAAATCGTAAAAACTTGGCTTACCAAGTTTTTACTACCATTAATCTCGGATAAGAAAAAAGAAAGATTGATTCGTCTCGGACGAATTTTTTATTAAATAGTTTAATAATTCACAAAAAGTAATATAATATACTTATAAGGCCAAATGCCTAATTTTTAAAAAAATTATAAGGCCTCGCGCTTTGCGAATTGTGGCCTAGCGAAAAAGGCTTTCGTGCCTTGCGCGAAAAGTAGTAATAGAAAAGGAAAAAAGATGTCTAGATTTAGAAGGTCGGTTGCGATAGATCTTGGTACAGCAAGTGTGCTTGTTTTTATTAGTAACAAAGGAATAGTTTTAAATGAACCATCTGTCATAGCCATTGATGTCCTAACTGATGAGATTCTCGCAGTTGGTAGTGATGCTAAGAGATTGATTGGCAGGGCTTCTGGCAATGTTTCTTGTATTATGCCGATGAAAGAAGGGGTTATAGCGGATTTTAAGGCTACTGAGAGGATGCTTGATTATTTTCTCAAAAAGTCCTTAAAAAAATCTCTTTTTAATCCAGATCTTTTAATTTGTGTTCCAGCAAGGTCAACCCAGGTTGAAAAGCGTGCCGTTATCCAGGCTGCTGAAAATGCTGGGGCCCACAGGACCTTCCTTATAGAGGAGCCACTTGCGGCAGCTCTTGGGGCAGGTGTTGATATAACAGATCCTAAGGGGTCTATGGTTGTGGATGTTGGAGGCGGAACTTGCGATATAGCAGTTATCTCTATGGGACAGATTATAGCATCTAGGTCTGCTGATGCAGCTGGTAGGTCTTTTGATAGGGTTATCAAAGACTTTGTCAGGAGCCGTTATGGACTTTTGATAGGGGATACTTCTGCTGAGGCTATCAAAGAAGCAGCAGGTTCTCTTAGCCTTGATGATTCTTTTGAAGTTAAGGGTAGGAATATGGCAAATGCCCTCCCAGCCAAGGTTTATATCCCGGTTAGTGAGCTTAAAGACGCCCTTAGAGGCGAGATAGATAAGATTGTTGAAGGTATCAAGAAGGTTCTAGAGGTGACTCCTCCAGAGCTTGCCTCAGATATTTTTGATAGAGAGATTATCCTAACAGGGGGTGCCTCAAGTACAATCGGTCTAAGGGATAGGATAGAAGAGAAGTTCCAAATTAAGGTAAAGATTGCTGACAATCCTCAAGAATGTGTAATCAAAGGCACAGCCAAGGCCTTAAACTGGATTGATAGTCTAGATGAGAGTAGGAATGAAGCTATAAAAGCAAAACAAGAAGAAAACGAAGCACTTGAAAAACTTAGGAGAAGATAATGACAAAAAAATTAGTACTAGTAAGACACGGACAAAGTGAATGGAACCTAGCTAATAAGTTTACAGGTTGGGTAGATGTAGACCTTTCTGAAAAAGGTGTAGAAGAAGCTAAAGAAGCTGGTAGAAAGATCAAAGAAGCTGGTATTAGATTTGACCACGCTCACACATCTGTTCTAAAAAGAGCTATCAAAACTTGTAACTATGTTTTAGAATACTCTGATCAAATGTATGTTCCTCAATATAAGACTTACAGACTTAACGAAAGACACTACGGTGCTCTTCAAGGTCTAAACAAGGCAGAAACAGCAGAAAAATACGGTGACGAACAAGTTCATATTTGGAGAAGATCTTATGATACTCTTCCTCCTGAAATATCTGAAGAAGAACACGAAAAACAAGCTCGTCTTCCAATGTTCGCCCACCTTCCAAAGGATGTTGTGCCAGGAGCAGAAAACCTAAAGGTTACTCTTGAAAGAGTGCTTCCATATTATTTTGATAGCATAGCTCCAGAGCTTCTTGAAGGGGAAACTGTGCTTGTAGCAGCTCACGGTAACAGCCTTAGAGCCCTTGCTAAGCACTTAGAAAAGATTTCTGATGATGATATCATGGATCTTGAAATTCCAACAGGTCAACCTCTTGTTTACGAACTTGATGACGAACTTAATGTAATCAAAAAATACTACCTATAAAATAATTAAGGATTTTGGGGCTGTTGCAAAATTATGAATAATTATCGTCCCATCATCATGAGGTTCTCTCTCAAAGTTTGCCTCTTGAGGCCGGCAGGCCAATTCCAGCCCGCCGGCTCGAGGAGGTGAAACTTCACGAGAAAAAAGCCCGTCGGCTCATTGAGACCTCATGATGATTTGGGACGATTTATTCATTCTGCAACAGGCCCTTTTTTTATGCTTGACAAGAAGTATATTTTCGGTTAAAATTATATTGCTTATTTTAGTTTATTTACTTTACGAATTGTAAATTTACACTTATTGAAAATTATTATAAAAAAATACATATATTATAAGTTCAAGATATAGTTTTAAATCAAAGTAAACTTATAATCATTTTTTGAAATTCTTCACTCATAGATAATATTTTTAGCAAAAATCATCTTTTCAAAAAATTACAAAAAGTTATTGACATTACTTTAAAAAGGTATTACGATATAGGGTGAAGAATACTTTTAGAAAGAGGAAAAAAGATGAGAATAGCATCAATAGAAAATGAAAATGGTGTATCTGGTCTTATAAACTCTCACTTTAATAGAGATGAGATTGTCGTAGAGAAAATTGAATCTATTGACGAGCTCTTGTTTAAGGATTGTAGCATCTATGACTTAATCCTAGTAGATATGACCCACAACAGGTGCTTGCAGTTTATCCAATATATAAAGCAAAAAACAAATATTCCAGTAATTTATCTCACTGAGAGATATAAGAAAAACCCCTACGAACAGGAACTTGATGACAAGGACTTTGTGATCCACTCTTTTACTCGTGAAGAATTTATAGATGAGATTTTCAAAAAAGTAGAAGAATTATCAAAGGCCAATGTAGTAGACTTTGGCGAGTGCACCCTTGATGAGGAAAATGGTATTTTTAAGGTAGGAAATAAGATTCTTAACCTTACCAGGTCGGAATTTGCAATTTGTACGGTTTTAGTCCACAATATGCCAATGGTCCTATCCAAAGAAGCCATAGTAGATGAGATGGAAAAAGAGGGGATAAATACTACCCCGAGATCAGTTAGAGAGCACATAAGAAAGATAAGACAAGAATTTAGGAAGGCAGATTTAGAGCCAATAGACACCATCACATCCAAAGGATACAGGTGGACCCTTAACTCCCTAACTACCCTATAAATAAATTTGACAAAAAGTGTTTTCACTAATATAATAATATTAGAAATTAAATAGATACATGCAATGGAAAACCATTGCTTCTTCAGGGAAAGGTGCAATTCCTTAACCGGCAGTTATAGTCTGCGAGTCTTAGGACCGATTTGGTGCAATTCCAAAACCGACAGTATAGTCTGGATGGAAGAAGATATTATACTTTTTTCGTGCCCTGATATTGAGGGCTCTTTTTATTGCCCTAAGGGAGGTATTATGAACAAAACAAAATCTATTTCACTTAATAATGTTATCAAAATCGGGATACTAGCAGCCCTTGCCTTTATCTTGATGTTTTTCCAAATCCCAATTCCTATAGCTCCACCTTTTATGAAGGTAGACCTTGCAGACGCGCCAGCTCTAGTAGGCGGCTTTGCCATGGGACCTTGGGCAGGAGTAGCTATCCAGTTAGTAAAAAATATCCTAAACCTAACCAAAACCCAAACAGTTGGTGTTGGTGAACTATCAAACTTTATAGTTGGTGCGACTTTTGTATTCGTATCAGCTTCCATTTATAAAAACAAAAAGACCAAGAAAACTGCAATTTTTGCCCTAGCATGTGGTGTTATAGCAATGACAACTATAGCTACCCTTTCAAACGCTTTTGTAGTTTTCCCAGCCTATGGTAAGGCCATGGGGATTGACTTAAACGCCTTTGCAGGCCAAGTTCCTGGAAATCCTCTAGCTAAGTCTTATGTAAGCCTTATGCTCTTATCCATAGTGCCATTTAACCTAATCAAGGGGGCATTAGCAGCCCTTGTGACAGACCTAGTTTATAAGAGGGTCTCACCAATTCTTAAGCTAAGATAGAAATATCTTACATTATTATCCAATAAAATATTCTGTTTGACAAAAAGCACCTAAGTGGGTGCTTTTTG
>NZ_CALGYW010000162.1 GCF_937934665.1 uncultured Anaerococcus sp. | reverse complement strand
AATCAATCTTTAACATCATAGGATAAATCATTATCCATAAAAGTATAGTTGTTGGAATGGATACATTGTAAAACTCAAACTCTCCTAGAGTCTCTGGAATAGCAGGGATGAAGCGTCCAATTAAAACACCTATAGCCATGCATATCAAGACCCAAAATGTAAGATTTCTTTCAAAAAAACTTATATCTTGCTGTTTTTTCATCTCACCAACTCCTCATCTATTTCTCGGATTAAGTCCTTTAACTTTCCTTCAATTTCTCCTATTACCTTGATAAACTCTTCATCAGACTTACCAGTAGGGTCTTCTATGCCCCAGTCATACTTTTTGTGTTTAAAGGGAAGTATAGGGCAGACTACATTGCAACCCATAGATATGACATAGTCAATCTCTGGTAGGTCATCTATGAGCTTGGAATATTGGCGAGCTTCCATATCTATCCCGTGTATTTCTTTCATGAGTCTTACTGCATCTTGGTTTATTCTAGGGACTAGCTCAGTTCCTGCAGAGTAAAAATCTATTCTATCTCCAGCAAATTTCTTGCCAAGGGCCTCAGCTATCTGAGACCTGCAAGAATTGTGAACGCATATAAAGGCAACTTTTGTTTTTTCTGTCATACCTACCTACTTAATTAATTTATCTAGCTTAGATCCCTTGATTTCATCACTTGACCATGGGATTATTGTGAAGTTTCCATCTGTACGCTCATCAACCTTATTTATCCATTCTAGCTCACTTTTAGCCTTGGCTTCTAGGGTCTTGTTGGTAGAGCCGGTCTTATAGATAGATGAATTTATAATCCACCACTTGCTATAAATTCCCGCTCTTTTTAGGTCTTCTTCAAGTCTTTGAGACTCATAGAATGGAGTAGGTTCTGCAAGGGTTACAATTAGGACCTCGGTTTCATCACTATTTTTTAGTCTAGGTAGAAGTTTTTTTGCTGATTCTGGAACATTACCTTGGTTTTTTTCTATCTCTGTGTTGTAGCTTTCTGTAGAATCTAGGAGCAGAAGTGTGTGGCCTGTTGGAGCTGTATCTATGACAACAATCTCATCATCAGCCCTATCTACTATATCTGCAAAGGCTCTAAATACAGCTATCTCTTGAGTACATGGTGATCTTAGGTCTTCTTTTATATATTCCAAGTCATCATCAGACATGGTTTTTTTAGCATTTTCTAAAACTTCTTCTTGGTATTTTTTAAGCTCTTCTTCTTCATCTATATGGCTTATAGTTAATAAGTCATCTTCTTTGATCATACCAGTCAAATGGTTGGCTGGGTCGGTTGTAGTTAGGTGGACCTTCTGTCCCTTATCTCGAAGTCCCTTGGCTATAGCAGATGCCATTGTAGTCTTTCCTACACCACCCTTGCCCATGGTAAAGATAACTTTTTTCTCATTCTTATATAGGTCATCTATGATATCTTTTAGGCTAGGGGTTTGATTTATCTTAAGATCTTCATCACTAGTATGATCCTTATCCTCAATCAGTAGGGACCTTAGGTTTTCGATACTATTTAAGTTGTATCCTCTAAGTGGAATAAAGAAAGTTTTAAGATCCTTAATAGCTTCTGGCATCTTATCTAGGGCTTCTTTTTGTTTTTTATAGAAAGCTTTAGAAACTTCATCATCATGGCCACTTAATAGACCATTTATGATAAGGATTTGATTGTTAATACCTAATTCTGCTAGTTCATGAGAGGCTCTATTTGCTTCAAGAAGAGGAGTTTCCTCAGGTCTTGATACTAATACTAGGCTTGTAAGGCTCCCATCAGCTAGGGTTTCCACAGCATACTTGTATGTTTCCTTCTCTTCTTCTAGGCCTGATAATTGACCTAGGCAGGAAGCTCCGTGGGTGGATTCGCTAATAAAGCTCGTCCAAGCAGAAGGTAGCTGGAGCATCCTTAGGGTATGGCCAGTTGGTGCTGTATCAAAGATTATATAATCATATTTGTCTTTTAGATCAGCATCAGTTACAAACTTAGAAAATTCATTAAAGGCAGCTATCTCAACAGTACAAGATCCGGATAATTGCTCTTCCATATTTTCTATTACACTGTCAGGTAACTGGCCTCTATAGGGACCAACTACACTTTCCTTATACTCATTGGCAGCTTCTATAGGATCTAGGTTTATAACTGTAAGCCCATCAACACCTTCTATCCTTACACCCTTATTATTAAGCTCAGTTTCAAAGACATCCTGGAGGTTTGAAGCAGGGTCGGTACTGATTAATAGGACTTCATTTCCCATATCAGCAAGGCTTACAGCGCTAGCACAGGCTGTAGAGGTCTTTCCAACTCCTCCCTTGCCTGTGAAAAATAAGTATTTACTTAGGTCAATTTCCTTAATATCAAACTGTTTCATTTAAACTCACACTCTTTTTTTATTGCTATTAACAGCAGCATCCACTGCCAGAGCAGCAAGATCCATCATCGTTGTTTGTTTCTTCTAAGGCATCATCAGATAAAAATAACATTTCATAAAACTCTTCATTGCTAGGGTACTTACCTGTCATAAGGACTTCTCCATTAACCATTACTACTGGTAGGATGTCTTCACCCTTTTCATTTAAAAGACTATTAATAGTTTTGTTTTCTACAAACTCCTTAGTATTGTTAGTTAAGTTATATCTTTGAATGTTAGCTCCGCTTTTTGTAAGCTTATCAACTAGGCTAGACACTCTCATAAGTTCCTCATCTGGGCTTGGTCCACATACACCTGTTGAGCAACACATAGCACCTTCATATATATACATCTTCTTCATAAAATCCTCCTTAATTTAAAATCATAATATATGTAAAAAATACATATAGACATATTTAAATACCTCTATATGTTCGAGGAAAAAATATTTGCTTTGGATTTACTCCTTGCAAATACAATCATCTTGGATATGAAATATAAGTCCAAGGCTTTCCTCAATCTCATCCAAACTAGCTTTATTTAAAGAGTAGTAGGTATTTTTCCCCTCTCTCCTGCTAGTCACAAGACCAGCTTCTTCGAGCTTTCTCATATCATGAGATAAGGTAGGCTGGCTAATATCAAATTTTTCAAGTAGCTGGCAAGCACAAAGCTCATCACAAGATAAGATATCAATAATCTTAAGCCTCTTAGGATCAGATATTACCTTAAGCTTCTTAGCTACACTCTCATAGTCAACACTCATAATCCACCTCATATAGAAATATTTCTATATGTTATGGTACTGGTGGATTTGCTGGTGTCAATCAGTTTTTTAAATCTTTTGTATTTTTTGCTAGATACTAATCTTAATCAACTATCCCATCTTCTACTATGGCGGGATTTTCTTTACCTAGCTTTTCAAAGGGGGCGGATGTATTCCTTCGTTCATTATGGCCCCGGTTTTATGAGGTCCCCCCTCAACCTTCGGTTTCATTTGGTACGGCGCGTGGGGGTCTTTGGTTTTGATCGGGGCGGCTTTTGGGGATGTTTCTTTGGTTTTGGTCGGGGCGGCTCTTTTGTTCAAACAAAGAGCTCCACTTTGGGTCTTTTATTTATTTTCTTCTACATATTCAATTTTTTCCTTATCCATAACTGAATCTGGGATCATTTTGCTTGTTATATAAATTAGAAATGGAAGGACGATTGCATCATCAAAATTCCTAAAAAAGATGCGTTTTTTGTAGCAAAAAGAACAATCGATGAATTTTTAAAAGATAATGAAATGGAAGTTTATCTTTCTACTTTTGGAAAAGATATCCTGTCTTTAATTATGGGATAGGAAAAATGGAGATAAAAAATTGAAAAAATAATTTTTTTCCAGTATAAATATTATTGTAGAAAATTTACAAATAATTACCCTAGGAGGTAAAATATGAAAATCTTTGAATCAATAAAAAATAGATGGGAAAAATTCTTGAAAAATCTAGCAAAAGAAAATAAAAAATCTTTTGGAAATGAAAGATTAGATTGTTGTTCAATGAACAAAAGAGAATATAAATAAATAAAAAAATGAGCATGGCGGAGACTGTGTGAAATTTTGTGTATAGAAACCTCCTGATTAGAATAAGTGAAAACTAATCAGGAGGAATTTTTATGCCAAGAAAAAGACCAGAGACAAAAAGAAGCAAAATAGCAAAAATGTTAATTGAAGAATATCATCCTAAAAGTTCACAAGATATTCAAGAAGCTCTAAAAGACCTTCTAGGCGATACAATGGAAGAACTTTTAAAAGCAAAATTAGATGAGCATTTAGACTATGAATACGGAGAAAAACCACTATCATTAAATACAAGAAACGGTTCAAGTAAAAAAACAGTTAGAGCATCTTACGGAAATATAGACTTAAGTATTCCACAAGATAGAGAAGGAACCTTCGAACATCAAGCATTAAGAAAATATACCCTATAGGGCACAAGCTGAAAAAGACATATCAAACATAGAAAATCAAATAATATCAATGTATGGCAAAGGAATACCCTCGCCTAATAATATCATCAACTCATTTTATTCGTTGGATATTATTGGCTGGGGCAGGCCCTGACAACAAGAGACATATCAAATCTCATCAAAGATATTTATGGTTTTGGCATATCAGAAACAATGGTAAGTAAAATAACCAACAAAATACTACCAACCATAGAAGAGTGGCAAAATAGACCCCTAGAAAAAATCTATCCAATGTGTGTAAGCTCTTGGAAGAACAACTGGACAGAATTATCGACATATTTTAAATATCCAGAAGGAATAAGAAAACTGATATATACAACAAATGCTATGGAAAACTTCAATAGGCAGCTAAGAAAAGTTACCAAAAATAAAACCATATTTCCAAATGACTATGCTCTACAAAAAAGCTTGTATCTAGTAATGGTAGATGCCTCAAGCGAGTGGACCTATAGGATCCGTGGTTGGGACCAAATCTAATCCCAATTATCAATATTTTTTAAAGGGAGGTTTTAATTAAGATAAAAATTTAGTATGAAATCAGCTGCAAATTTTCATGAAAATTTGACAGTTTATTAAGCCCAAGTACAATTAAAAAAAAGCTCCATTCCTATAGGAATGGACAAATATTGATACATAAAAAATGTATCAACCCTTACCCTTATATCAGGATTTAGGTTGATACACAAAATTATTTACAGACCCGCAAAAACGGCTATGAGCATTAAACTCATAGCCTTTCTGCTTGCCACCTAAAGACTCTCTAAATCAGTTTTCTAAAATCCCTAATTCAATGAGCCTTTTGTGGAGCTTTTCTTATTTATTTATCATATTTTCAATTATTTCTATGGACTGCCTATAGGAGGCACTTTCTATGTCTGGGGTGGTTGGGTTTTCTTCGTTTATTTGGCCTTTGGGATCGTAGCCTAGGGTGTTGGTGTAGGTGAAAACTAGGCCTGAGTTTGGGAGAACGGAGTTTATTACCCCGAGCGTTATACCGTCACCTCCAGTTTGGCTACCTACTATGGTTGCAAATTCTGTGTGTTTGATGAAGGACGCGAAGCCTTCTGCAGCTGAGAAGACGTCTTCGTCTACTAAAAGAAATATAGGACCTTCATAGCCATTGTCCTTGTCTGATTCGTCTGGGTTTATGACTATGGTATCTTTGATATAGTAGGAAAAGTCTCTTAAATCTTCTGAGTGGTCGAGTTTTATACCTGATATATCTACATTGGCTAAGTTTTCCATGTTTAGGGTTTCATCTTCTAAGAGGAGCCTTATTTTTGGTGCATCTTTGAAGAACATTTGGTTTACTACCTGTTTTGGGTTTTTGGATAATTTTGGCAAGAGAAATCTCTGCCAGTAGTCCATATTTCCTCCAACATTGTCCCTGATGTCTAGGACTAGGGCCTTGTACATGTGTTTATTTTTTAGAAACTCATCTAGGACTTCTTTGTCCTTGTCTAAGTTGGTCATATCTCCCATCTGGTTTATTTTTAGGATGGCAAGGCTGTCTTTTGTTTCTAGGCTGATGTTGGGCTCTTTGCTATCTTTGACAAGGGAAATCTTCTGCTTTCTTTTTATAGAGCCTGAGGATGGTTTGGATTGGACTCCTTCTAGGCCGTACCTATTTCTTACAACCTGCCTATTTAGGTTTAAAAATTCATAATAAATTGATGGTTGGTTCCAGTTTTGGGAATAATATTTTAAGGTCTGGTCAACATAGGCTGAGTCGGCTATTTTGGCGTGATAGTTGTGTAGATCTGCCATTATCTCGTTTAGAACCTTGATAAAGTCTGCATCCGTTTTGGCTGTCTTTACCTTTTTTAGATAGATATCGTGATTTTTTAGAAAATCTACGTCATACTTTCTCTTTAAGACTTCAAAGAAGGGGTAAGACTCTTCGAGTTCTTTAAAGAGATATTCAAAGTCTGCTACTTTTTCTGACTTTGTGAGCTGTTTGGGATTTTCATAACTTCCTAACTGCAATTTTGGCGGTGCTTTGAGGGCCTTGTACCATTTTAGGTAGTCCTCGACTGAGTAGTCGGTTATATTTTCTGGATAAAAGGTATCTGTGTTGGCGGCAGTCCTTCTTTGGGTATTTTCCTTGGTGTATTTTTGCCTTTCTAGGTAGGCTGCCCTTCTTTTTACACAAGATGTTTGCAGTATCATTAGGCCTAGGAAGAGTGCTAGCAAGCCATATTTTTTAAGCTTTTTCATCTAGTTTCCTCCTTAAGGCAAAGTCTCTTTTGAAAAGATCAAAGAGGATGGCTATATTTCCTAGGGGATTTACTAGGGAATAGATTACCAAAAGACCTGCGAGTGTTAGTAGCCTTTTTTCCTCATAGCGTTTGATAGCTGCAGGCTTTTTTCTTGTGTTTATTGATATTATACCAACTAGGATGGCAAGGACTCCAAAGATTTTCTCTAAGTTTTCCCTATAGTAAAAGCCAAATCCTATTATCCCTACCCCCATCAAGATCCAAATGATGGATGAGGCTATGTTGATTTTATAATATTTTCTTAAGTCTGAGTTTTTCTTCCTTCTTCTCATATCATAAATCCAAGTTTGGATAAACTTTCATATAGGTATTATCGCGAACTCCGTCCAGATAATCTAGGTGGCCTGCCATGGCTATCATGGCTGCGTTGTCTGTACAAAGGATGGTATCTGGGTAGTAAAACTTTATGTCTCGTTTTTCTAGCTCTTCGCCCATTCTTTCCCTAAGCCTGGAGTTTGCTGCAACTCCGCCTGATATGGCAAATTGATCGTAGCCTGTTTCACAAAGAAGCTTAAGGGACTTTTCTACAAGGACGTCTACCACAGCATCTTGGAAGGATGCGGCAAGGTCTGCCTTATTTATTTCATTGCCCTTTTGCTCTTCGTTGTGGGCGTAGTTTAAAACTGCTGTTTTTAGTCCTGAAAAAGAAAAGTCATAGGAGCCTTTTTCTAGCATGACTCTTGGAAAGTCGATAGCTTCAGGATTTCCTTTTTTGGCAAGCTTATCTATCTTTGGCCCGCCTGGATAACCTAGACCAATTTTTCTTGCGACCTTATCAAAGGATTCTCCTGCGGCATCATCCCTGGTTGATCCTACAACTTCTATGTCGTTGTAGTCCTTGACCTTGCATAAGTAGGTGTGGCCGCCTGATACTACTAGGCATACAAAGGGTGGCTTGAGGTCCTTATTTGAAAGGTAGTTGGCACAGATGTGGCCCTTCATGTGGTTGGCTCCCACTAGGGGAAGACCTGTAGCAAGGGCTAGGGCCTTGGCGGCAGAAATGCCCACCAAAAGAGAACCAATGAGGCCTGGTCCCTTGGTTACTGTTATTAGGTCTAGGTCATCATAGCCTAGGCCAGCTTCTTCCAGCGCCTTATCTATGAGAGGGTTTATAGCCTCGAGGTGCTTTCTAGATGCTATCTCTGGCACTACCCCTCCAAAGAGGGCGTGGATATCAATTTGGCTTGATATTAAGTTTGTTAAAATTTCTCTATCATTTTTTAAAATTGCAACAGAGGAGTCATCGCAAGATGTCTCTATCGCAAGGGTATAAAAGTCTGTCATGACATTATCCTTATCATATTGTAGGCATCTTCGCCTGTCTTTTGGTAATAGTTTTTCCTTATGGATTGGATTTTAAAACCGTATTTTTTATAAAGATTGACGGCGGCTGTATTCTTGGTTGAGGCTTCTAGCCAAATTTCACTTGCCTTTTGATCTTCAGCGTAGGATATAAGGTGGGCTAAAAGACTTGATCCTATGCCTTCTTGCCTATGGTCCTTATCGACTGCTATGGTGAGGATTTCAACAAGGTCTGCTATACAACTTATTATATAAAACCCAACAACCTCCCCATCTTTTTCGTAAACAAAGTGTTTGAGGAAGGAATTTTCTTCAAATTCTTTGAGGAGCCTTTTTTTAGCCCAGGGTTTAAAAAAAGATTCGTTTTCAATCTCATAGACCCTGTCGGCATCCTCAAGTGCCATTTCTCTAATCACTTTTTTCCGTACTCTCTTTCCGCCTGGCTCTTTCTTAGGTAGTTTGGACTTATCTCATAAAGAGGCCTTGCTTTTAAGTTTTCTTCTTGAGCAAGTCTTATTAGCCCCCCTCCTAGGCAGTTATTTATATTTATAGGGGCTTTTTTCGCTCTTTCAAATTTGTCAAAGTACTTGTCATTTAATAGGCCTATCATTTCAATTTCAAGATTTTTTTCATTTACTATCTTGGAAAGATCATCAATTTCATAGAGGTTTTGAGGGATAATTTCTTCTAGATTTTCATCAAAAAGTGCTCCATAAACCCTGGTAGATCTGGCATCTAATAAGGCAAGTTTAGCCCTGTTAGAAGTAGATCCTGCGGCCATGGCCTTTAAGGTTGAAACTGTAAGTAGGTCTTTATTTTCTACCTGGGCTAGGGTCTTTGCTATAGTCATCCCTATCCTTAGCCCTGTAAAAGACCCTGGTCCTTCAGCTATTACAAATTTATCTATATCTTTTACAGTCATGCCGAGTAGCCTCAAGAGACTTTCTATCATTGGCACCAGGCTTTCTGAATGGGTTTTTGCTTGGTTTACGTTAAAGTCGCCTAAAATTTCCTTATCATCTGCCACTGTCACTGTGGAAATCATAGTTGATGTATCAATTGCCAAGTAATTCATTAATCTGTCTCCCTCTTTGTGTATCCTTGAGTATCTCTATATCCCTAGTATCTGGGCTAAGCTTATCTATTCTTATGTTTACCATCTCATCTGGCAGGTAACCTTCGCCATTTTCTGCCCATTCTAGGAAGGTGATTGCCCCTTCTGGGTAGAAATAGGTCTCAAAATCAATATCTAGTAGGTCATCAGGATTATCAAACCTATATAGGTCTAAGTGGTAGATAGTTTTTTCACCCTCATAGATATTAACTATAGCAAAGGTAGGTGAGGATGAGTCACTTATACCAAAAAACCTCGCTATAGCATTAACAAGGGTGGTTTTTCCTGCTCCCATATCACCTACTAGGTTTATGACATCGCCCTCTTTTAGGAGAGGAGCGAGTTTTTTTGCAAATTTTTCTAAGTCTGTTAAGTTATTTATAATCATAAAAAGCCTTTCGTTCTTTATATTATACCTCTTTTTTTGAGGGTCGGGAGCCTTTTCCCGTCCCTATCAAATGCAAAAAGCACCCACTTAGGTGCTTTTTGTCAAACAGAATATTTTATTGGATAATA
>NZ_CALGYW010000161.1 GCF_937934665.1 uncultured Anaerococcus sp. | reverse complement strand
ATGTTTAAGCCATTTTTTAAGATTACAGATGTCTATAAGGATAAAAAAGAAGAAATTTATCCAGAACAAATGGAAATAGTTTTAGATAGTCTTTCCTTTAAATATCCAGGGACAGATTCTTATGTTCTAAAAGATATAAATTTAAGGATAAAAGACGCCGAAACTATTGCCCTTGTAGGAGAAAATGGTGCTGGCAAGTCTACCCTGGCCCTACTTCTCGCAGGTTTATACCAACCGACAGAGGGTAGAGTTTTAATAAATGGAGAAGATATTAATAAATCTCATATAGACTATAAAAAGCTAATTTCAGCTGTCTTTCAAGATTCAAATCTTTTGCCATTTTCCTTTAAGGAAAATATCCTAATGTCAACTGAGGATAGGGATTTAGATGATATTTACAAGATGACCCACCTAGATGAAATCATAAACACCTATGAAAAAAAGGATGACCAAACTCTTCTAAGAATTTTAGACAATGACGGAGTAGATTTGTCAGGTGGCCAAAAGCAAAGGCTATTTTTAGCCCGTGCTATTGCCAAATCTAAGGCCAAACTTCTAATCCTAGATGAGCCAACAGCCCAACTTGACGCCCTAAATGAAAGAGAACTCTACATGCTCTATGATGATTTGACCCGCGATAAGTCATCGATTTTTATCTCCCACAGGCTGGCATCAACCAAGTTTTGTGACAGGATAATTTATCTTAAAGACGGCGAGATTCTCGCAAATGGTACTCATGATAAATTAATGAAGACATGCGAAGATTATAAAGACCTCTACAATCTTCAAGCAAAAAATTATAAGGAGGTCCTATGAAAAATATAAGAAAACTTTTTAAAGAAATAGACACCTACCAACCAGGATTTACCCTTAGGGTAATAATTACAAACTTAATTTTGGGATTTTTACCTTTGATAAACATTTTCGCTCCAAAGCTAATAATTGACGAGCTTATGGGAGCTAAAAGAATTTCCTACTGCCTGAGCCTTGGTGCCTTGGTTTTGATTCTAGGTTTTATCAAAGAGGTTACCTATAGGTGGCTAAACAATTATCTGACTCTCACTTTTGAAGATATGTCAGATAAACTGACATTTAAGATTGCACAAAAATCTCTAAGGCTACCCATAGAAAAATCTGACAGTAAGGAAATCCAAGACATGATGGAACAAGCCCACTATGCTGTTTGGGAAATGTACACCCTCTATGATATCATTGTTTTAGTGATATCTGCTGTGATTACAGGAATCTTATCTTTAGGAATACTTGTTAGGCTAAATCCAGCAATCATTATCTTGCTAATTATCTTAGTTTTGATAAACAAAAAAATTGTGACACTGATCAAAGAAAATGAACTGAAATACCAAGAGAATAATATTTCTGACCTTAGGTCTTATAGATTTTTTGCAAATTTTGCGGCAGATCTTAGGTATTTTAAGGATATAGAAATCTATGAATGCCAAGATTTAGTCCTAGAAAAAGCAGAGTTCTACCAGCAGGAGATGATAAAATCTTCAACCGATTACTTCAACAAAAATGGCATCTACACTGGGATTATGAATGTAAGTGCAAACGGCTCAATAATCCTTACTTTAATTTATCTAACCTATAAATTAATCGATAAGACCATAAGCCTTGCAAACTTCACCATGTATTTCAACTCCCTAATCCAGGTAATAAACGCAACCAACCTCATCCAGCAAAACTATGCCAAGGTTATTTCTGTAAATGCTCAATTAGAAGTATTTTTCAACTTCCTAGAAATGGAAGAAGGCCTTCTTGATAAGGGAGAAATCACTGATATTGATACAAGTAAGATTAATATTAGATTTGACAATGTATCCTTCAAATATCCAGCAAGTGAAGATTATGTCCTAAAGGACGCATCTTTTGAAATTAAAAACGGAGAAACAGTCGCCCTTGTGGGCAAAAATGGGGCTGGTAAATCTACTATAGTTAAGCTTTTGTGTAAGTTCTACGAACCAACTGAAGGTCATATCTATCTAAATGATATAGACATATCTAAGATTTCAACAAAAAAGTACTACCAGATCTTATCCCCTACCTTCCAAGATTTTAGGCTATTTCCATTTAGGATTAGCGAAAATATCACAAGTAAATTAAAGGAAGATATTGGTGGAAATGAATACAAGGATATGGATAGGGCTTTTGACCTATTAAATTTATCATCCTGGGTTAATAAACAAGTGGAAAAAGAAGACACATTTTTGACTTACCTCTTCTCCGACAAATCTATCGAGCCATCTGGTGGAATCGGTCAAAAGCTAGCCCTGGCTCGTTCAATCTTCCATGAGGGTAATTTTTTTATCATGGATGAGCCAACCAGTGCCCTAGATCCTCGAAGCGAACAGGAAATCTTTGAAAATATGCTTAAAATTTCAAAGGGGCAAACATCCCTATTTATCTCCCACAGACTATCGTCTACCAAATATGCTGACAGGATAATAGTATGTGATAAGGGAAAAATTACTGAAAACGGAACCCACGAAAACTTGATGAAAGAAGACGGCCTCTATAAAGAGATGTTTACAACTCAAGCAGAATTATATGCATAAAAAAAGCTTAGGCGAAAAATCGCTTAAGCTTTTTTAGAGCTTAGAATATTAAAATGAATCTCCCTTATAGTAGATTAAGGCTATTACAAAATTTAAAGATGCTATGAGATTCATAGATAAGGCTAGGAGAGATTTTTTCTTGTAAGATTCAAGAGCAGACAAATCTTTTCTAGAAATATTTTGTATAGGGTATTTTTTCCTACCAATAAGGTAGGCTAGTAAAAATCCATTGCCATTATTACCCGAAATATTTAAAACTCCTAAAATTTTAGGATGTTTAAGTCCCCTTGCTTTGGCATCTATTTGAGTCATTTGATATATATTATATTGGAAGATAAAACCACCAACCAAAAATACTGCTCCACTTACTATCATAATAATTAATTTTATATCCATATTCTTCTCCTAAAATCTTTTTATTATCTCACTATAAACTAGGCCTGTTACTATAACAGACAAGGTAAATATTGAAACTAAAAATATTTTTTCTGGCAAAAATTCTGTAAAAATTGCCATTGCAATTACCACCAATAAAGCAAAAATTATAATAATTATAAGTTTCTTGTTAGATTTGACAATATCTGTTGATTCTTCCAAATGCTTCATAAAATTATCACTCCCTTTTAATAGCTCATCGAGGCTTATTTGATATAAGTCTGATAGGGCGATTACATTTCCTATGTCTGGATAAGTTTTATTATTTTCCCAGTTTGATATTGATTGCCTAGAGACAAATA
>NZ_CALGYW010000160.1 GCF_937934665.1 uncultured Anaerococcus sp. | reverse complement strand
AGAAGCAAGTGACGGTGCAAAAGACGGTACATATGAGGGCGCTTTCATGGGTATGAACGACGATATAAAAGTTGAGGTCGCCCTTGCTGACGGCAAAATTGAGAGCATTGAAGTTGTAGAACACTCCGAAACACCAGGTATTGGTGGCGAACTAAAAGACATAGACGGAAACATAAAAGAAGTTGGACTTAAGATCCCTGTGACAGATGTCCCAAAACAAATCGTAGAAAACCAAAGTTTAAATATTGATAACATCACAGGTGCGACAGCTTCAACAGTTGCAGTCAAAAAAGCTGTCGAAAAGGCTCTTGAAGAAGCCGGTGCAAATCTTGATGATTTTAACGAAGAAATTGTAGTAGACCAAGATTTTGAAGATATAGAAACAGATGCTGTAGTCCTTGGCGGCGGCGGTGCAGGTCTTGCGGCTGCAATAGAACTTGCTGAAAACGGCAAGACAGTCACAATTATTGAGAAAAACGGATCCATCGGTGGTGATACCCTAGTTTGTGGAGCAATCTACAACAACCCCGATGAAGAACTTCAAAGTAAAGTTACTATGTCAGATCCTGTAAAAGACCAAATAGAAGAAGTTTTAAAGGCAGAACCTGTAGATGATGACCATAAAGAATTAATAGCAGAAGTCCAAAAAGAATGGGACGAATACAAGGCTGCTGGTCGTACAGACCTCTTTGATTCTAAAAATTGGTATGCCCTCCAAACTTGGAACGGTGGAGACAATGTGGGCGACTTAGATTTAGTAAAAGTTTTAACCCATAATTCTATAGATGGTTATGAGTGGATTAAAGACCTTGGAATGCAGTTTGATGACTTTATAAGTCAAGGTGCTGGTTCCTTATGGCAAAGAACCCACACTTCAAAACAAGACATGGGTACAGGTTTCATATCTGTATACTCAAAAAAATTAGAAGACTTATCTGATAAAATTAATGTCCTAGTAGAAACAACTGCCGATGAAATCATTATGGAAGATGGCAAGGCTGTTGGGGCTAAAGTTATCGACAACCACTCAGAAAAAGAATATAATATCAAGGCTAAAGATGGAGTAATCCTTGCAACCGGTGGTTTTGCAGCCAATGCAGAAATGGTTCAAGAATACAATACGTCTGGCAAGTGGGATGACCTATCAGAAGTATCCACAACAAATAGGTTCTCATCATCCCAAGGTGATGGTATTGTTATGGCCGATGAAGCTGGAGCAGACCTAGTTGATATGGACCTAATCCAACTACTTTATTTAGGAAATACCCAAAACGGTCAACTAACTAAGTATCCACCAAGAGATGTAAATGGTACAGATCAAATAATCTTTATTAACAAAGAAGGAAAGAGATTTGTAAGAGAAGATGGTAGACGTGATGACATTTCAAAAGCAAGTCTAGACCAAACAGATGGCATGTTCTACATGCTAGAATCAGGTGACGGAGAAGGCTACAAAGACATAAACGACCCTGAGTGGAGATCTGCAGACGGATTTACTCTAGACTATCTAAAAGATAACGGATATATATTTGTAGGTGAAACACTCGAAGAAATAGCTGAACAAATAGGCTGTAATGTAGAGGACCTTAAAGCAACCATAGACGCCTTTAATGAAAGCGTTGATAGCGGAAAAGATGAGTTTGGTAGAACTCTTTATAGCACTAAACTTGAAAATGGACCATGGATTGCAACAGCAAGACAAGCATCTGTACACCATACCATGGGCGGTGTTAGAATTGACACTGGAGCAAGAGTTCTTGATAAGGATGGTCAGGTAATTCCAGGCCTATATGCTGGCGGAGAAGTAACCGGCGGCATCCACGGAGCCAACCGTCTTGGAGGAAATGCTGTAGTAGATACAGTAGTATTTGGTAAACTATCAGCTGATACCCTCCTAGAAGACCTTGAAAAATAAGTGAAGACACCAAAAGCTCAGAGAATAAAATCTCTGAGCTTTTATTTTTAAATCTTATTCACAAAGGTCACTCTGACGATAAAAGCGAAGAAAAATCCCACATACAAAGTTTTTAAATTTTAATTAATGTAACGAGAATCTCTAAAAAATTAAGCCCAGGACCTAAGTGGTCTGAGCTTATATTTTTCAATATTTACTATCATTTGCTTTCCAAATTAATCCTAAAATATCAAATCTTAATCCAAATTTCTATAGACTTCCACCCCATCAAGGTAGGTAGCCTTAAGATTTAAATCATAATCAAGGACTATGAAATCAGCTTGGTAGCCTTCTCTTAGTTTTCCACAGACATCGTCTATACCTACAGATTTTGCCGGTATTAGACTTGCCATCTGGATAGCTTCGAATATGTCAGCTATTTCCCAGTCTACCACATTTTTGACCCCGTCTTTTAATTTAAGGATAGACCCTGCAAGAGACCCACTATCCTTAAGTCTGGCTGTCCCATTTTCAACTTTTACAGGAAAATCTCCAAGCATGTAGTCACCATCAGCCATTCCTCCTGCACTCATACAATCTGTAATTAGAGCAATCTTATCTCTTCCTTTGATATTCATTAATATATTGGCTGAGTTTGGGTTTACATGGTGGCCATCACAAATTAATTCGGAAATCGCATCCGTAGACATAGCAGCACCAACCATACCTGGTTCTCTGTGGTGGAGACCGCTCATTGCATTATAGGTGTGGACAAAAATATTTGCCCCAGCATCAACTGCTGATACAGCTGTATCAAAACTTGCATCAGAGTGGCCTAGGGCAACCCTGACTCCCATGG
>NZ_CALGYW010000159.1 GCF_937934665.1 uncultured Anaerococcus sp. | reverse complement strand
CTAACAAAAAAATCATAGCAGCCCTATTAATCGCTGCAACACTAACAGGATGCGATAGTCTAAATAATGATGCAAAAGATACAGAAGACACAAAAGTAGAAGAGCCAACAACTGACGAAGCTACAGCTAAAAAAGAAGGCGAAGAAGACGCAGAAGAAACTGGCTCAGCTGAAGGCGAAAAGGCTGACGAAGAAACAGCAGAAGATGCAGAAGGCGAAGAAGAAAAAGCTAGCGAAGCTGAAACAGATCCCGGTGTAACAGATAAGGAAAAACTAGAAGATGCTATCTTTAACAACAGAGTCCAAGCAAGAGCGGCAGAAATCCTTCTAGAAGAAGCTCCAGATTCTCTTACTGAAGAAAGCAAAGCTAGACTTGAGCAATTAGTAGAAGATTCTACAAAACTGATAGAACAAGCAGAAGCTCTAATCGACTCCCTATAAAATATTGAGTAGATAAAAAAAGGATAAGGCTAGTCAATCTGAGTTACAGATATTTTGAAGACTTAAAACAAGATAATATTCTCATGATCTTACCTAGCCTTATTTCTCTTTTAGATAAACTCAAATTTATTTCGGAATACGAAAGAAAGGAAGCAATATGAAAAAGAATAATTTTAAAAAAGTTCTTTTAGTCTTAGCCTTAGCAACAGCTGTTGTAGGTCCAAACTTCGAGACAACTTATGCTGCAGATAAGGTTGAGGTAGATGTCAAATACCACGACACCTATACACAATTTGAAAAAACTTTAAAAGATGCTAGGGACGCCAAAGCAAGCTATAAATACTTAAATGGATCTTACCTTAGCCAAAAAGGCTTAGATGCAGCTATAAAAGATGCTGAAGTCTACGAAGGAAAAGTAGATAAGTATAAGGGTACAGATGAGGCTAGACTTAACCTAATCACAGCTACAACAAACCTTAAGGCAGCTATTGATGCCCTAAATGGTAGCAAAACCTCAACTAAAGAATTGGGAGAATTGGTAGGAGCAAATGATGACTTTATCAACTCTTTTGTCTTTAAATTAGCAAATAAAAAAGAAAAAGACGCCTACCTAGACGCCTATGACAAGGCCTATAGAACTTATCTTTACAACAAAGATGGCGAAAGTATATCAAAAGCCAAGGTAGATGGTATTGTCAAAAATCTAAAAACTGCTAAGGAAGCCATAACAAAAACTTACGCTCCACTTGCAAGTAAGCAAGTCCTAAAAGATGAGATTAGCTTAGCAAATAGTCTTAGAAATGATAGAGATAAGTATACAAAGAAAAGTTTTGATTCCTTCTTATCAGCCCTAAGACTTGCAGAAACAAGCGTAGAAGATAAGTCAAATATCAAAACTGCTGAAGAATACAAAGAACTAACAAACACACTTAAGTCAGCAAGAGAAGCCCTAGTTGAAAAAACATCAGAAGATGAAAAAACAAAAGATCAAATCAAAAAACTAGAAGAAGCTAAAGAAAACAACAAAACATCTACAGCTGCTGCTAGACTTTTACTAGAAATAGCTCCAGAAAAAGTAAAAGACGTAAAGGGCGAACTATTAAAATTGATAAATGAATCAGAAGAGTTAATAAAAATGGCTGACAAACTAATAAACGAGCTTAAGGGAATAAAGGGATAGTATGAAAATATTAAAAAAAATAGCACTTTCACTCCTAGCAGCAAACCTGGCATTTTTAGGCCTAGGCCAAGCAAATGTTAGAGAAGTTTATGCTGCAGAAAGTCAAAATACTGATATAAAATATGATATTCAAAAGCAAAACCTGCTCCTTGCTGTAACAGACAGCGTAAATGTTCAAAGCACTGAAGCTTATGCGTCCTATGTATCAGACAACGCAAGAGCAGTTTACCAGCAAGCGGTAGCTGATGGAAGAGCTGTCCTAGAAAAAGGTGACGCTGCAACCTACGAAGAGCTAAACATAGCAACAAGCAAGATTCAAAATGCAAAATTAGCCCTAAAAAACGAAGCAGATAAGTCTATACAAAATATCAAGCTAAGAGAAGCAGTAGAAAGAAATAAAATTAGAATAAGCGCTGCTAGACTATTACTTGAAACAGCACCTAAAAAGGTAGCCAGCATCAAGGGACAATTACTAAACCTAATCAAGGAGTCAGAAGCCTTAATCAAGGCGGCAGAAGCTATTTTATAAAAAATATAACTAGCAAGATATAAAAATCTAGCAAGATTTGTATCTAGTCTTGCTAGTTATTTTATTATGGAGAAAAAATGAGAAAGATAAAACGACTAAGCCTTGCCCTAGCTATGCTTCTTTGTCTAGGCCTACCAGCAAAAAAAGTAGAAGCCTCGGTAGAAAATGAAAGAAAAATCATAGACATAGATACTAAAAGGCACAAAGATGTCCTAGAAATGGCCCAAAAAGCCATCAAAGAAGGAAGGGTCAAAGGCTCAAAGAACAAACTAGAAGCCCTAAAAGAAGCCATCGATGACATGGCAGAGCTCTTAGGAGATATAGAAAAACTCCAAGACACCTATAGGGACAATATAAGAATAAGAGATGACATAAGAAGTCACCTAGAAAATAGGGATAAGTATTTTACTGTAAATATAGGCAGAGTAACAGGTAATAAAAAGATATCAGAGCTTTTTCTTGATGTAGCCAAGGAAGACGACTATTTTTATTATGGCCAGTACGGATCAACAAGGATTGGCACATCATATAATCCAGGCAAGTCAA
>NZ_CALGYW010000158.1 GCF_937934665.1 uncultured Anaerococcus sp. | reverse complement strand
TCCAGAAAAACCAAAAACCCCAACCGGTGGTTTTAACTTTGTAAAGATTGACTCTACAAAGAAAGAAAATAGGCTTGCTGGAGCGAAATTCATCCTTATGAAAAAAGAAGGAACTACTTACAAGAAATATCTCAAAGATGGCAAGGAAGTTAGACTAACTTCTCCATCCAATGGCGAATTTAGTGTAAGTGGACTAGAATATGGCAAATACGCCCTTAAAGAGATAAAGGCTCCTAAAAATTATACAATTGATAAAGAACTTACCCCATTTAAGGTAGATGCAGCAAGTAGCTCACTTCCTGCAACAAAGATTGTAAATAAGCCTTTTACTCCAATAACAACCACTAGTAGGCAAAATACTATTACAACCAAATACACACCTAGCGATTTAACAAGGGTTATCAAAAATCCTAGAACAATTGTAAAAACAGGTGATATTAGAATTATAATTATGGCTGTTGCAGGTATTATCCTCCTAATTTTAGGAATCAGACTTGTTAATAGCGATAAGAGAACTCAAAGAGCATAAAAATATGAAGGATCCTTCATTTGAGGGGTCCTTATTTTTAGCTTGAGATAATTCTAAAGGTTAAGAGTATAATATAAAAAACAGCAGGGGCTTGGCCCCTTTTTACATAAAGGATTGGTATGGCTAAGAAAAAAGCTAAAGGAAAAAAAGTTAATAAGAAAAAATCACGTTGGGTCTTTAGGCTAATTTTCTTGCTTGGATTTATGGTGATGGTCTATCCCCTAGTTTCAAGACTTTATTATAGGATTGAATCTAATGACCAAGTAGAAACCTTCTCTAGCGGTGCTAAGAAGCTTGATACTAAGGAAATAGACAGGAGAATAAACCTAGCCAAGGCTTTTAACGAGTCACTATCAGGTAAGATTGCCTCAGACCCTTATTCAAGAAAACAACAAGAAGAAGGACGTAAGGAATACGCCCGCATGCTTGAAGTAGAGGAGATGATTGGTACTGTTGATATACCAAAGATTAACCAAAAACTCCCGGTTTATGCAGGTACTAGTGAAGATATCTTGCAAAAGGGGGTTGGCCACTTGGAAGGTACTTCCCTTCCTATAGGTGGTAACTCAACTCACTCGGTGCTAACAGCCCACTCAGGCCTGCCTGAGGCGACCCTTTTTACCCATTTAAACCAACTTGAGATTGGTGATAAGTTTTATATAGAAAACATTGAAGGCATAATCGCCTACCAGGTTGATCAGATAAAGGTAATTGAGCCATCAAACTTTGATGATCTTTTAATTAGCCCGGGTCATGACTATGTGACACTTTTAACATGTACGCCAATTATGATTAATACCCACAGGCTAATTGTAAGAGGCCACAGGGTGCCTTATGTACCAGCGGTTGATGAAGAATCTATTAGAGAAAACAGGAATAACTGGATCTTTAGAATCCTATTTTTCGCCTCCCTTGCCCTAATCTTGTTATTAATTATCCTGATTTTAAAACTAAGAAGGGATAACAAGGAGTACTTTAAGAAGATTAGCGAATTTACCAAGGGTGGATTTATAAAAACTAAGCCAAGGGATTCAAAGGGGCAGGGAGACCTATTTGATAGTCTAGCAGATGAGGATGACGATTATGTCTAAGAAGACTAAAAATAAATTAGTTTTCATGGCAATATTTTTGCTGGGACTTTTGATCTTCTCCTACCCTTTGATAAGTCAAAAGTATTATGAAATCAAGGCCGAAGACGAGGTTGTAACCTTCGTCAAAGCTGCCAAGGATCTTGCTCCCCAGGATTTGGACAAGAGGATGGCCCTTGCAGAAGCCTACAACCGCACCCTAGATCCATCAAGACTTGCCGACCCTTATACCGACATGGAAAAAGCAGGACGAGCTGAATATGCTAGAATGCTTGAGGTAGAGGAGATGGTAGGCCATGTTAGGATACCAAAGATAGGAATAGATATTCCCATCCGTGCTGGATCTAGTGAGGATGTCTTGCAACAAGGGGCAGGCCACTTGGAGGGTACATCCCTACCTATTGGGGGTAAGTCAACCCATGCTGTT
This sequence comes from uncultured Anaerococcus sp., assembly GCF_937934665.1. Lineage (GTDB taxonomy): Bacteria > Bacillota > Clostridia > Tissierellales > Peptoniphilaceae > Anaerococcus. Next base: position 17,922 of record NZ_CALGYW010000158.1, on the reverse strand, counting down.
ATCACAGCCCACAGGGGCCTTCCAAATGCCAAACTCTTTAGGAACCTAGACCTGATTGCCTATGGCGATATATTTTATATCACTAATATTAAGGAAACTATAGCCTACAAGGTTGATAAAATTCAGGTTGTAGAACCATCAGACTTTGAGCCAGTCCTAGTAGTAGAAAATAAGGACTATACAACTCTTCTAACCTGTACACCCTATATGATTAACTCCCACAGGCTTTTGGTCCGTGGAGAGAGGATTCCTTACCAGGAAGCTATAGATGATGGTGTGGCAAATATGCCAAGGGCAAGGTTTGACTTCTTTAGGATGGTACTTGTACTTATCCCTATAATAATTATCCTAACCCTGACACTTTTTAGGGAAAAGAAAAGGACTGATAACTTAAGTAAGGAGCTAGAAGAAATTGAAGAAAGAAACAAAATTAACTAGAAAATCATTTATAGGATATGTACTGATTTTAGTGGGCCTAATACTTATAACCAGCCCCCTAGCCCTAAGGTCTTACCATGATTTGAAGGCAAGAAATGAAAAAAAAGCTTTTGAAAAAATAGAAGCAAGTAAGTCAAGTGAACAACTTGATGAAGAAACTAAAAAGGCAGAAGCCTACAACGAAAAAATAAAAGACTCTGACATAAGTGTAGAAGATCCCTTCACAGCAGAAGACTATGAAAATAAATACGAAATGTTTAGGACAACCAATACTCCTTTCGCTTATCTTTCTATACCTAAGCTTGATAAGTACTTGCCAATATACCTAGATGCTACAAATGAGCATATCTCAAAGGGAGTAGCCCAAGTTGCAGGAACTGCCATACCTATAGGAGGCAAGGGCACAAGATCAGCCCTAGCTGGTCACAGGGGCTGGTGGGGAGATACCATGTTTCTCTATGTTGATGAATTAGAAAGTGGTGACTATATCTATATAGAAAGAGCAGAGCAAACCATGCGCTATGTGGTAAGCGATAAGCAAATCATAGGGCCTTACGATTGGGACAAACTCGCTCCAAGGGGTGATTTAGATATGATAACTCTTTTGACCTGTAGTCCATTCTTGCCAGCTAGACCAAATAGACTCTTGGTAAATGCCATAAGAGACGAATCAGGTCCAGCAGATGAATTTAAACTACCAAGTGGAGATTTTGTATCAAGTGCTAATGACTCTGTAGATAACAATAAACTTGTAAAAATAACTGTCATAGTTAGACTTGTTGGAGCCGCATTAGGAATCTTGGCAATAATATTTACCTTATTTAAATTTATACGAAGAATAAAAGCTTAAAACAAAATGAAATTATAAAAAGTCGAGCAAGGCTCGGCTTTTTTGATGGGGATTTTAGCTTAGTGAGAATAAAAACTAAAATAAATGCAAAAACCGCTTTTCTCTTATGTTATTAATTATAAAGAAATCCCTAGATAGAGTAAATATTTGTGACTTTAGATTTAGATGATAAAGATTTGGGAAATTTCTGGACCGGATATTTGTATAAAATTTTAAACTCTTCCATAAGGATCTTATTCTAAAATAGGGGTTAATTATAGTAAAATAAAACAAAATTTATATGAAGTTATCTATAAAGTGAAATAATATTAATAAATATTTATAATAATGAATTGACAAGAAGTTAAATTTATAGTAAATTAAATAGAGCTTCACTTTAATGTGATAAGACAATGTTTAGATGACTATACTTTGCTTATAAGTAATGATATTAATTTGAACATAAAAGGAGATTTTATGGAAATTTTTAAAAGTATTATATCGACGGTTAATGGATACCTATATTATCCTGTATTAATTATTATCCTATTAGCTTGTGGATTTTATTTTACTATTAGAACTGGTTTTATCCAATTTACACTTTTTTCAGATGCTGTTAAAGTAGTTGGGGAAAAACCAGCAGGAGAAGATGACGTTTCAAGCTTCCAAGCCCTTATGGTTTCTACCGCATCAAGGGTAGGAACTGGTAATATAGTAGGAGTTTCTAACGCTATATGCCTAGGAGGACCAGGGGCGGTTTTCTGGATGTGGATTATAGCGATAATTGGTGGAGCGTCAGCCTTTATAGAATCGACCCTAGCACAGATTTTTAAGAAAAAATCCAAGGACGGGTCATCATATGGTGGACCTTCTTACTATATAGAAGAAGGACTTGGTTCAAGAAAGCTAGGGGTGGTATTTGCCATAGCTCTTATCCTAACTTATGCAGTTGGGTTCAACATGCTAGCTTCCTTTAACCTCCAAGACTCATTTAAGGCCTATGGTTTTTACCATCCAGGCAAGACTCCTTGGATAATAGGTGGTATCCTCGCCCTAATAGCAGGTTATTGTATCCTAGGTGGGGGTAAAAGGATTATAAAATACACATCTATTATCGTACCAGTAATGGGGCTTATCTATGTATTTATGTCCCTGTTTATGATTGCCATAAACTTTAGAAATATCGGTCCAATGTTTAAGCTAATCTTAGATGACGCCTTTAACTTTAGGGCGATATTTGGTGGTGTGGCAGGTTCTGCCATGGTAGAAGGAATAAAGAGAGGTCTTTATTCAAATGAGGCAGGTATGGGTTCTTCACCAAATGCTGCAGCAAGTGCCATGGTAAGCCACCCAGTCAAACAAGGTCTGGTACAAATGATATCCGTATTTATCGATACCCTAATAATTTGTACATCCACAGCCTTTATGGCTATGGTATCAGGTGTAGCTCCAAGAGAAGAACTTGCAGGAGCAGGCTATATCCAAGAAGCCTTATCGACAGTCATAGGATCTTATGGCTATCTATTCATAACAGTTTGCCTAGGCCTATTTGCCTTTACAACTCTTTTAGGTAATCTATACTACTGCGAGTCCTGTCTTTCTTATTTAAAAGGAGAAGTACTCTCAGATAAGTCAATGTTCTTTTATAGGATAATAGCCATTGTCATGATCTTTCTAGGAGCAGGTATGGAAATGGACTTCGCCTGGGACCTAGCAGACCTTTTAATGGGTATAATGGCCATAATAAATATCTTCTCAATCTTCATCCTAGGAAAATATTCCTTAAGGGCCCTAGATGATTATAGGAAACAAAGAAAAAAAGGAAAAGAACCAGTATTTTTAGCAAAGAATATTGGCCTTGATGAAAAAGAACTAGATTTTTGGAAATAAGATATAAAACATCCCTTGCAAAGACTCATGCAAGGGATGTTTTTATTGTGCTAAAGAATTTCATATAAAATTAAAGCTAAAATATGATATAATAAGGTTTAACTATAAGATAAGTTAATAGTATGGGAGGTTTATCTTGAAAGGTAATGAAGAACTACTCTACCAATATATGGAAGGACACTCTAAAAGATTTATAATTCCGGTTTATCAAAGAAATTATGATTGGACTAAAGACCAATGCAAGCAATTATATGATGATCTGGTTAGGATATCTAAGGAAAACACTAAGAGACATTTTTTTGGAAGCATAGTTTCATCTATGAATGAAGGTGGTGGGCAACAAGAATATTTAATAATAGATGGGCAACAGAGACTAACAACAGTATCTCTTCTTCTTTTAGCAATGTATAAGATTCTTGAAGAAGAAATTTTAACTACGAAGGACCTAAATCTCAAGACTAAATTATTTGATGAATATTTGGTTGATAAATATGAGAAAAAAGAGACTAGAATTAAACTAAAACCTGTAAAAAATGATGCAGAAGCCTTTAATATTCTTGTAGATAAATTTGATGAGCTAATACTTGATTCAAATATAACGACAAATTATGAGTATTTTTACAATAGAATATTAAGAGAAGAAATTAGTATTTCTGAATTATATGAATCTTTTAAAAAACTTGAAATAATAAATATTTTCCTAGGGCCAGAAGATAATCCCCAACTAATCTTTGAAAGTTTAAACTCTACAGGACTTGATTTAAGTGAGGGTGATAAAATTAGAAATTATATCCTTATGGATGTAAGACCTAATGAGCTACAGGAAGAATATTATGAAAAATATTGGCATAAAATTGAAAAAGCAACAAAATATGATGTAAGTTCATTTATAAGAGACTATCTGAGTATAAAGCTACAATACATACCTGTTATAAAAAAGACCTACCAAGAATTTAAAAAATATCATTTAAGTTTATCGATAGGGAAGGAAGAATTATTAGAAGACTTGCTTGCTTATGCAGAGAGATATGAGCAAATTATTACTGGAAAGAGCAAGATGAAGACAATTGAACCTGTTTTAACCCGTTTATTGTTTTATGAAGCAAAGGTAATAAGACCCTTTGTATTAGAAGTTTTAAGACTGGCTGAAAGTAGTCAAAAAAAAGAAGCCATTCTAAGTGAAGAAGAAGTTTTAGAAATACTAAATACAGTAGAGTCTTATATTTTTAGAAGGCAAATTTGTGATATGGCTGCAAATGCTCTTAATAAGATTTTTGCAAGCCTACACAATGAAATAATGCAAATCGATGGAAGTGCTGATTTATATGTAGATAAGTTTAAGTATATACTTAGCAAAAAACAAGGGAAGGGTATTTTTCCAGATAATCAAAGTTTTTTAAAATCCTTGGAGAATAAGGATATTTATTCTATGAGATCAAAAAATAAACAATATTTAATAGAAAGATATGAGAATTGGGGAACTAAAGAAGTTAAGGATGTATACAAGCTTATTTCTAACGGCACTTACACTATAGAACATATAATGCCCCAAAACTTATCTTATGAATGGCAGGCTTCCCTGGGAGATAATTGGCAGGAAATCCATGAAGAATGGGTTCACCGCTTAGCAAATTTAACTCTTACAGCCTACAATTCAAAATATCAAAACAGTAGTTTTGAGAGAAAAAGAGATGTAGAAAATGGATATAGGGATTCTGGGATAAGGATGAATCAAAGACTTGCTAACTTTGATAGGTGGACTGAAATAGAACTTAAAGATAGAAATGAACAGATGCTATCAAAGGCAAGGAAAATCTGGCCTATGGTTGAAACTTCTTATGAACCAGAAAATAAATTAGAAGAAAAAGTAGCCCTAGCGGATGAGATAAACTTAACAGGTAGGCTCATAAGTGAATTTGAGTTCTTAGGAGCGAGGACTAGTGTAAAATCCTGGCAGGAAATGTACCTTAGGACTATTGAATTAATTATTGATGATAATCCTCATTTATTAATTAATAAAATAAACAATAAGGACAGTGACCTAAAATACTATATAGAAAATCATCAATCTTCAAAAAGTTATAAAAAAATCTATGATGGTATTTATATCAATACAAATACCAGTACAAATACAAAGATAATAGGACTTAAAAAGATATTTGACCTATACGGTGTAGATGAAAATGAATTGGTATTTTATCTAAGATCAAAAGATTAAAGAAATAGGAGAGTTTATATAAAAATATAAGCTAAAAGCTATAATTTAAATTTACTGCCCAGGTCTATTTATCATTTCTTGATAGAATTGTAGACAGTAGGTAAGTAATACCAACTATAAAAGAAGTCATACCAATAAATTTGTTTAAATCTTTAAATAAAAAGTGAATTATTATTCCCAGAATAATTAAAAAGATACTTGTGTAAAGATTTTTCTTGTTCATCTACTTATCTCCCTTGTTATATTCTCTCTTAGTACTATAGGCTTAGAGGGTGAAAACTTGTGGTTTTAATCTTAAAGCACAAAGAAAAAATGGATTTTTTGGGTAAAAGTTAGGACAGGAAGGTGGATACTCTCCATTTAGGAAAACCAAGAATTTTTTTACAAACCCGCTTAGGATTATTTTTCTAAGCGGGTTTTATTTTATCTGAGTAAATAATATCCTACCCCATTTACGACTTCCTCTTTTACCTTTCCGATTTTAACCAGGTGTTTTAAGTGGGCTGCAGCTTCTGCTACGGCGAACCATTTTTGGCTGTCGGGGAAGTCGCTCCAGTCCTTGGCCCTGATGTCCCACTGCATTTTTTGGGTAATTTCTGTTGTATTTGCTTTTTCTAGGTTTTTTATTATGTCAAGGACGTCTTTTAGCCTTTCCTCGTGGTGGGACATAAGTTCGTCTATCCTCGCATTGGTATCTTTTATTAAGAACCTATGGGAGGAGTAGAGGTGTTTTATATCTAGGTCTTTGATTTTTTCTAGGTTTTCTAGATAAATTCCAAGGCTATCGCCAAATTCCTCTCCCCAGTAGGTTATGTTTGGGGTTATTTTTCCTAGGATATGGTCACCACAGAATAAAATCTTGTGTTTTTTTTCATAAAGTCCTAGCATGCCTGGTGTGTGTCCTTCTTCATCTATGGCTACGAAGTTGTAGTCACCTATTGTAATTTCCCAGCCTGGTTTTATCTTTGTGTGAGGGAAGGCTTCCTTTGGCCTATTTTTGTAGCCTGGGTGGTCTTCTATTTTTAATTTTTCTGGGCCCAATCCTTGGAAGTGGGCGTTTTTTATTATGTTTTGCCACTGGAAGTCCTCTTTGTTTATCCCATTTTCAACCATTCTCCCATCTTTTTCTGATATATAAATATCGCCTATGCCCTTATCATCTAGCCATTTGGCAAGGCCTACGTGATCAGAGTGGAGGTGGGTTAGGAAGAGTTTGGTTTTTAGTAAATTTAGGTCTAGTCTTTGGATCAATTCTTCCATATTGCCCCTATTTTCGGGATTGTTAAAGCCTGTGTCGATTATCATGGCCGAGTCTTCTGCTTTTATGACAAATATATTTATTGATTTGAGGGGATTTCCTGTTAGGGGGAAAATCGCCTGGTAGATGTCTTTGTGTACTTCTTTTATTTGCATGTTTATCCTTTCAAGATTTTCTTTCTTATTTGATAAGTACCCCAAATAGCAAAAAATTATTTATTTATCAAGATAATATAAGCGCTCGTAGATTTTTTATTACAATTTGATTAATCTTGTGATATAATATATGTAATTAGTTTAAATGGGTCTTGGGCCTATTTGGAAAGGATTAATAGTTAATGAAAAGATTTGGAAAAATAATTTTAAGCCTGGTCCTAGTGGGGGCTATTGGCTTTGCAGGCTTCATGCTTGGGTCAAATGTTGATTTGGGCCAGGGAGTTGCCACAAAGGATAAAGAATTAATTGGGGAGATGGATTCCCTTAAGGGACTTTTAGATAAAAATTTCCTTTTTGATTATAAGGACGAAGACTTTTATAATGGAGCTTTGAAAGGCATGTTTGCCAACCTTGGAGATCCTTATACTGCCTATTATCCAGAGGATGAGTACACAAAACTTATGGAAAATCTTGACGGTAGGTATAAGGGAATAGGGGTAACTGTTTCAAATTCTAAGGAAGGAATGATTAAGGTTGTCCAAGTTTTTGAAAATTCTCCAGCCAAGGAAGCAGGCATGAAGTCAGGCGACTTTATTAAATCTGTTGAAGGAACTGACTTTGATGGTACTGAACTTGATAAGGCTGTTGCCCTTATAAGGGGTGAGCCTGGCACTAAGGTTAAGCTTGAAGTTTTAAGGGTTAGTGAAGATAAGCCTGACGGTGAAGAGATCCCTATGCTTGTTGAAAGACGTGATGTGACTGTGGATACAGTTCATTCTGAATCTTTAGATCTTGATGGTAAAAAGATTGGTTATCTAAGACTTTCTGCCTTTGACGATATTACTTGGGGTGATTTTAAGGATGCCTACTTAAAGCTCAAAAACGATGACGTAGATGGGCTTGTTCTTGATCTTCGTAATAACCCAGGTGGAGCCTTAGATGTTTGCCTAAATATAGCTGATACCTTCCTTAATGAGGGAGTAATAGTTACTACAGAAGATAAAAATGGCAATGTCATCACAGAAAAATCTGATGCTGATATGGATGATATCCCTATGACCGTCCTTATTAATGAGAACTCTGCATCTGCTTCTGAAATTCTAGCTGGTGCCTTAAAAGATAGGGGAAGAGCTAAGATTGTTGGTACTAAGTCTTTTGGAAAGGGTATAGTGCAAAAACTTTTCCCACTTGAAAATGGTGCGGGAGCTAAGATTACTATTAGTGAGTACAAGACTCCAAATGGTGAAAAGATTAATAAAGTAGGGGTAAAACCTGATATAGAAGTTGAAAATAAAAACCAAGAATTAGATTTAAATAACAATGACTTTACTGAAGACCAACAATTTTTAAAGGCCTTATCAGAGTTATTAGGAGAAATTTAAGAAAAAATTACTAAGGGGCAGTTGGCTGCCCTTTTTATGTTAGGAGAGTTATGAAAGATAGTAAGATTTATAAAATAGGTTCCATGTTTTGTAATGAGAAAAAAACAATTACCCTTAGATACCTAACAGGACTTATGCTTGATATTTCAACCATTCAAGCAAGTAGGGTGGAGAAAAACCTAGGAGCCATGGATAAAAAAGTCTGGCTCTTGTATGCTTGGGATATAGAATTTATAAAGCCAATAAAAGAATGCGATGAGGTTGAAATTACTACCATACCTACCCATATGCAGCGTTTTTATGCTTATAGAAACTTCTTTGTAAAAAAAGATGGGGAAATTTTGGCAAAAGCTAAGGCGAGCTTTATTCTTTTTGATTGGGAAAAGATGAGGGCAGCAATAATTGACAAGAGCCTTGCCGAGGCCTATGGAGTAAGCACTGAAGATTATAAGGGTAGGCCTTATAAGAAAAAAGATAATTTTGCCGATAAAAAGCAAGTTTATATAAGAAGGGCTGATTTTGATCAAAATCTCCATGTAAATAATGGAGTTTATTTTGATTATATTAAGGAAATACCTAGTTTTGATGAGGGTAAGCTTTCTTATATTAAAATGATTTATAAAAATCAAATAAAAGAGCAAGAAAAAGTAGAGCTCTTTTATAAAGAAAGTGACAAGCAAGTAGATTTTGAGTTAAGGTCTGAAATTAGTCACGCTTACGGGGTGGTGGAATATGTATAAGGACGGATTTGGAAATATCCCTAATAAGGATAAGGTTAGAAATATGCTAGATGAGGCCTTTAAGATAGGCCCTGGGGATTGGATAATCCATAGCCATATTATAGGAAAAACCAGCGAAAAAATTGCCAAAGAAATCGGTCTTGATCCTGAGATAGCCTATGCAGCTGGCGCCCTTCATGACCTGGGTAAGGGTCACGGCTTCAAAGACCTGGCCCACATGATGGAAGGCTATAGGATATTGAGGTTTGAATCTTATTTTCATCCAGCAAGAATAGCCCTGGGTCACGGTTTTGTGACAGATGACTTTAACTCTTACCATGGAGATAAAAATATAAGCCATAGGGATGAGGAGTTTCTAAGAGCCTACCTTAAAAAAAGAGAAATAGACCCTTATGAGAAGTTGATAATCCTTCTTGATAATCTTATTAAGGATAAGTATTTAGGTCTTGATGAGAGAGAGAATCTTAGAAATATTCCAAAAACGAAAGAGAGGGTAAAAAGACTAAAAATATTAAATACTTGGCAAGAAGAACTTGAAAGTAAACTCCAAAATCCTATCAAGGACTATTTGCCAAGACCTCGCTACTATAAATTTCCCTATAAGCTAATGAGAAATGTAAAATAATATTGCATTAAGGCAAGTTTTGGGTATATTATAAGTGAATTTATTTTACCAAACCCGAAGGAGGTCAGACGACCTCCTCATTTTTTTATAAAGAAGAGGCCTTATGATAAGAAGAGAAGTAAAGCATATTGATAGAGAAACCTTAAGAAAATGGATAGAAGATGAGGCTATGACCGAAATTTTATCTAAGAAAGCTGATAAAATCCGTAGGGAAGTCTACGGTGATAAGGTCTATATCAGGGGCCTTATAGAAGTTTCTAATATATGTAAAAATGACTGCTTTTATTGCGGAATAAGAAAGTCTAACACTCATGTGGCCAGATACAGACTTGGTAAGGATGAAATCCTAAAGTCTGCTGACTTTGGCTATGACTTAGGTTTTAGAACCTTTGTTATGCAGGGTGGAGAAGATCCTCACTTTAGTAAAGATTTTATGGTTGATGTGATAAGGTCTATCAAGGAGAGGTATCCAGATGTAGCTATTACCCTATCTCTTGGGGAAAGGTCTTATGAAGATTATAAAGCCTTTTATGAAGCAGGAGCAGATAGGTATTTGCTTAGGGAAGAAAGTTCAAATCCAGACCACTATGAGAAGCTTCATCCAGAGTCTATGAAATTAGAAACTAGGCAAGAATGTCTTTATAATCTAAAAAAGATTGGCTACCAGGTTGGAGGTGGCTTTATGGTGGAAAGTCCCTACCAAAAGACCGATGATTTGATAGAAGATATTAGATTTCTTGAAAGGCTCAAGCCAGATATGGTTGGAATTGGGCCCTATCTAGTAAGCCACGATACTCCTTTTAAGGATTTTGAGGATGGGTCTTTTACAAAGACGTTAAGGCTTGTTTCAATCTTGAGAATAGTACTTCCTTACGCTCTAATACCTGCAACTACAGCCCTAGGAACAGTAAATCCCAAGGGAAGAGAACTGGGACTTAAGGCGGGAGCCAATGTCCTTATGCCAAACCTAAGCCCTAAAGAAGCTAAAAAAGCCTACAATCTTTATGATAATAAGCTGAACACAGGCCTTGAGGCGGCGGAAGCCAAAAAAGCCCTTGAGAAGGAAATAGCCTTCTTTGGCTATAGGATAGTTGATGATAGGGGAGATGTGGCGGATTTTGGGAAATGATGGGCTTATGATTTTAATAAATGAAAAAAAGAAGTATTATACTTAAATGAAGTCAACTATAATAAAGGATTATCTAATATAAAAGATGAGCCACTAACTTGTCTTTTCAAATTAATAAGGAATTGAAATAGTAATATTAGTAGGTATAATAATATTAACCATGGAGTCAACTATGAATCATGGAATTACCAAACAAAAAAGACGAGTCCGCAGCTCGTCTTTTTGTTTTTGGGCTAATTATCATCTTCTTTAGTTCTCTTAGAGCTTAGCCACTTGTATAAATAGTTACCAACTACTTGCACTGCAACTCCAAGAATGAAGTCAACTATAATTTTCATAGAACCATCTCCCTTCACACTAAGGGCAGATGATAACAGCTATATTATACCATATTTACCCTTTTATTCTCAATTAATTTTCATTTTAGGCAAAAAAGTATTATAATTATACATATACATAAAAAAGAAAGAAGGAAAAAATGACTAAATACGATCCCAAAAGTATACATGCAGAAGAATTTATAAATCACGAGGAAATATTAGAAACCCTCGATTACGGCAGGGAAAATGCCCACAATAGAAAGTTAATCATAGAAGTTTTAGAAAAGGCAAAGAAGGCTCAAGGTCTTAGCCATAGGGATGCCTTTGTGCTTTTATCTTGCAAGGAAGATGATTTAAATGAGGAAATCTATAAGCTTGCCAAAGAATTAAAATACAAGTTTTATGCCAATAGGATTGTGCTTTTTGCCCCCCTTTACCTATCAAACTACTGTGTAAACGGCTGTGTATACTGTCCTTACCATGGTCAAAATAGGAGTATCCCAAGGAAAAAATTAAGCCAAGAAGAAATCAAAGAGCAGGTAATTGCCCTCCAAGATCAGGGCCATAAGAGGCTTGCCCTAGAAGCTGGCGAAGATCCAATAAACAATCCTATCGAATATATCCTAGAATCAATCGATACAATTTATAATATCAAACACAAAAACGGGGCTATTAGACGTGTAAATGTAAATATTGCGGCAACTACTGTGGAAAATTACAGAAAGCTAAAGGAAGCAGAAATAGGAACCTATATTCTCTTCCAAGAAACCTACAACAAGGAAAACTATGAAGCCCTTCACAAGTTTGGACCAAAATCAAACTACGCCTACCATACAGAAGCCATGGATAGGGCCATGGAAGGTGGGATAGACGATGTTGGCATGGGTGTACTCTATGGTCTAGATTCCTATGAATATGAATTTATAGGTCAATTAATGCACGCTGAGCACTTAGAAGCTCGTTTTAATGTCGGCCCTCACACCATATCTGTACCAAGAATCCAACCAGCTGATGATATAGACCCAGATGATTTTGATAACTCCTTATCAGACGATATGTTTGCTAAACTTGTTGCCTGCATAAGAATTGCTGCCCCATATACTGGTATGATTGTATCAACTCGTGAGTCAGAGGCTATGAGAAATAGGCTTTTAGACCTTGGAATCAGCCAACTTTCTGGCGGATCAAAGACATCTGTCGGAGGATATACAAACCACGAAACCAAGGGAAGCGACCAATTTGAACTAGCTGATAATAGGACCCTTGACGAGGTAGTAGAGTGGCTAATTGAAAAGGACCACGTGCCATCATTTTGCACTGCTTGCTACAGAAAGGGTAGGACTGGAGAAGTCTTTATGGGCATGGTTAAAAAACACGGTATAGGTAATATCTGCCATCCAAATGCCCTTGTAACCTTAAAAGAATACGCAGTTGACTATGCGAGCGAAAAGACTGCTAAAAGTGCTGATAGATTAATTAAAAGAGAATTAGAAAATATTCCAAACCCAGATGTGAGAGAAGAAACTAGGGAAAATATCAAACGTGTCGAGGAAGGCCAACGTGACATCTATATCTAAGGCAGGCCTTAGCGAGAGAGTCCATATAGGGATTTTTGGAAGGACTAATTCCGGCAAGTCTACCCTGCTAAACTACCTAACAGGACAGGATGTGGCGATAGTTTCACCTATTGAAGGAACAACCACAGACCCGATTAGAAAAAGTATGGAAATAACTGACTTTGGGCCAGTTGTTTTTATAGATACAGCAGGAACAGCTGATAAAACAAAGCTTGGTAAGGAGAGATACGAAAAAACCCTGGCGGAAATAGATAAGGTCGATATTTTTATTTATGTCTTAAGTCCTGGAGATTCTTTGGAAATCCTCCCTGAATTTAGGGATAAACCAGTTATTTTTCTCGCCATGAAGAAGGATAGGGATTGGGGCAAAGAAATCCTAAGAGAATATGAGGATAAAAATCCAATCGGAGTAAGTCTTGAAGATACTAGGTCAAGAGATGAAATTTTTGCGAGGATAAGGTCTCTTTACAAAAAAGAAGACCATACTATCACCAAAAACTTAGTTAAAAAAGGTGATATGGTCTTCCTTGTCATGCCCCAAGATAAGGCTGCACCCAAGGATAGGATAATAAAGCCCCAAGTTATGACCATCAGGGAAATAATTGATAAGGGGGCAAGTGCGATTTGCACCGACCTTTCTAATTTTGAGACAACAATAAAATCCCTTAATAAAATAGACCTTATCATAACTGATAGCCAGGCCTTTAAGAAAGTCTATGAAAAAAAGCCAAAAGATGTTAAACTTACAAGCTTCTCGGTTTTATTTTCAGCCCTAAAGGGTGACCTCGCTTACTTTGTAGAATCAGCAGCAGTTTTAGACGCGCCTTTAAAAAATATCCTTATATCCGAAGCCTGTTCCCACCCACCTATAGATGAGGATATAGGAAGTGTCAAAATTCCAAAGCTTATTAGAAAGGCTCACCCTGATGTGGCTATAGACTTTGTAAGAGGAAATGATCCTATAGACTATAAAAAATATGATCTAATCATAGCTTGTGGGTCTTGCATGTTTAATAGGACCCATGTCCTAGCTAGGATAGAAAAGGCCAAAGAGGCAGGGACACCTATGACAAATTATGGGATAGCCATTGCTAAGATGAATAAAATCCTTGAAAAAATCACCCTTCCTGAATAATATTAAAAATAATGAGTAAATATATTTGACAGGAAATTTTTTAGGTGGTATTATACCATTAACAACGAGATATAAGTTTTACAAAACCATTTGACAAGAAGAGTAGTTTAGAAGAATCTTTTTTAGAGAGCTCCAGTTGGTGAAAAGGAGTAAAGATGAGGCTAGATGAAGATGGCCTTGGATGGGATGGATCGATATGAGGTCCATACGGGAATTCCCGTTATAGAATTAGAGTATGTTTGTACTTGATGAGTGTATGTTTGGGTGATCAAGCATAAAATAAGGTGGTAACGCGATTTAAACGTCCTTATATTCCTATATGGAATATTGGGACGTTATTTTTTTGTGAAATCGAGGTTAAGATGACTTTAGTAGAAAAAATCAAAGAAGAAATAAAACTTAATAAGGACGATATAATAAAAACCAGGAGGTACTTGCATGAAAACCCAGAAGTATCAAGCAAGGAGTTTGAGACAAGCAAGTACCTAAAGAAAAGGTGCAAAGATCTGGGATTTATCGTAGAAGATGTAGAGGGTTCAACAGGTTTCACAGCCCTTTTTGATGCAGGTAGGCCTGGCAAAACTCTAGGCATAAGGACCGACCTTGATGCTTTGGCAATTGAGGAAGATTCCTATAATCTCAAAGAGAAAAAACTAGTTGTATCCAAAAATCCTGGCGTATCTCACGCCTGTGGCCATGATAGCCACATGACTATAGCCCTTATGAGTGGGAAAATCCTAAAGAAATTGGAAAAAGAAATAAATGGGAAAATCTATCTTATCTTTGAAGAAGCTGAGGAAACCGGAGCAGGCATTGATGCTATGGTTTCTCACCTAAAAGATAAGGGCCTTGATGCAGTTTATGGCAACCACCAAAGCCCAACCCTAGATGTTGGTAAGTTTTCTATAATAGAGGGTCCGGCCTATGCAGGATGTGCGGGAGTAGACTTTGATGTTATAGGAAGGGGCGGCCACGGGTCAAGACCAGACCTTGCGATAAATCCGCTGATAGCTACAGCCCAGATTATAACATCCCTAAATTCTGCTTGGAATAACCAATTAGACCTAGAAAAGCCAGTAAGTCTTGGCATAGGTGCTATAAATGGAGGCTCAGCTGCCAATGTAATTTCAGATTCGGCAAATGTTAAGGGAACACTGAGGTTTTTTGACCTAGAGGAAGGTAAAAAAGCCTTAGACCTTTTGAAAAATATAACAAGTCTAACAGCCAAGGCCCATGGCTGCCAAGTTAGATTTAATGACTACACCAAGATTGTGGCAGAACCAGTTATAAATGATAGGTCCCTTGTAAAAAAAGTTAAGAAAAATCTAGAAGATTTGTATAAAGATAGTCTAGTAGCAAGTCCAAAACTTTGGATATCTGAATCCTTTTATGGGTATTCTAAACTTTGTCCTACAGTTTTTGTAAATTTTGGAACAAGAAATGAAGCGAAAGGGCAAGCGTCTGACCTCCACACGGCAAAGTTTGACCTAGACGAAAGAGGGATTGATTACGGCCTAGGCCTTGCAATTAAGTTTGCTATAGATTTTTTGAAAGAGAGCGATAAATGATAGAATTAAAAAATATAACAGTAGACTTTGATGGATTCAAAGCAGTAGATGATGTCAGTCTAACAATAAATGAACAAGATACTTTTGGAATTGTAGGTTTCTCAGGGGCTGGAAAGTCAACCCTAGTAAGGACTATAAACCTCCTTCAAAGACCAACAAAAGGAGAAGTCCTAATAGATGGGGAAAATATTCTAAACCTGTCCAAAAAAGAACTTAGGGAGAGAAGAAAAAAGATTGGAATGATTTTCCAACATTTTAACCTCCTAAACAATCTAACAGTTTTAGACAATGTAATCTTTCCAATAAAAAAAGATAAGAGCCTTAGCAAGGAAGAAAAAAGAGCCAAGGCCCTAGACCTACTAGAAACAGTAGGAATAAGAGATAAGGCGGATAATTATCCAAGCGAACTTTCAGGAGGACAGAAGCAAAGGTGTGCCATAGCAAGGAGCTTGGCATCAGATCCTGAAATCCTCCTATGCGATGAAGCAACAAGTGCCCTTGACCCAAAGACAACCAAGCAAATCTTAAAACTTCTAAAAAACTTAAACAAAAAATTGAAGCTAACCGTTGTTATAATTACCCACCAGATGGAGGTTGTAAAGGACCTTTGCAATAAATGTGCGGTGATGCAGGGCGGCAAGGTTATAGAATCTGGTTCAACCCTAGAAATATTCTCCCACCCAAAGAACTCACTAACTAGAGAATTTGTAGAAACTTCAACCAATGTTTCTGAAACTATAGAAGAAGTTAAGCAAAATATTGGCATCTTAAAGGAAAATGAGCTTTTAGTCAAGCTAAACTATGTAGGAGAAGCTACAACAGAACCGCTTATAAATGACCTATACCAGAAATTTGGAGTAAAAACCAATATCCTTGGAGGCAATATAGAGTTTATAACAGGCACTCCAGTAGGAAACCTCATAGTAAGTTTATCCGGTGATAGACAAAACTTGGGAAAAGTTGGAGATTATCTGGCAGAAAAAAATATAAGTGTGGAATTATTAGGAGGTAAAGATGGGATTTTTTGATTATTCATGGTCCATCAGAGATAGGATAGTAGATGATTTTATAACAACCTTATATATGCTCTTGGTGTCTGCCTTTTTTGCAGGTCTTGTAGGGCTAATCTTAGGCGTAATTATGGTTGTGACAGATAGGGGAAGGATATTGGAAAATAAAATAGTTTATAATATCCTAGATAAGCTTACAAACTTATTTAGGGCCATACCCTTCATTATCCTTTTGGCCCTTGTAGCACCCTTCACCAGGGTTATAGTTGGAACGAGGATAGGACCTACAGCGGCAATAGTGCCCCTTACTCTTTCTTGCATACCATTTTTTGCAAGGCAGGTTGAGCAAGCACTTGCAGAAGTTGATCCAGGCAAAGTTGAGGCAGCAGAAGCCATGGGACTTAGCCCAGTTGAGATAATTATTTCAGTCTATATGAGAGAAAGTCTCCCAAGCCTAATCAGGGCCTCATCCATCACCCTAATTTCCCTCCTAGGTCTAACAGCCATGGCAGGTACAGTTGGGGCAGGCGGAATCGGCGATTTGGCCATAGCCATGGGATATAAAAGGTATAAGGACGATGTGGTAATAGTATCGGTTATCCTAATTTTAATCCTAGTTTATCTAATCCAGGCCCTAGCAAATTATTTAATTAAGAAAACAAGTCATTAGACTTAAGCTATAGACAATGTTCGAATGTTACTAGTATCTACGGATAGAAGGTTAATATGTTACTAAATAAAAAAAAGGAGAAAAAAATGAAATTAACAAGCAAAATAGCCCTAGCACTAGGCTTAATAGTGTCATTAACATCATGTGGAAGCGGAGAGAGTAAAAAAGAAGAAGCCACTAAGGAAGAAACAAAAACAGAAACAAAGGAAACAGGAGATACAGCCAAGTCATCTGACCCAATTAACATAAAAATTGGTGTAGTTGGAGAATTTAACGAAGTTTTAGAAGAAGTTATCAAAAGGTATGAAGAAGGCACAGGCAACACTGCAGAACTTGTAAAATTTGCAGACTACAACCAACCAAACGAAGCCCTAGCTTCTGGAGATATAGACCTAAATGCCTTCCAACACCACAAATTCCTAAACGAATTTAACGAAGACAGAGGTAGTGACCTAGTAGCAATTGGAGATACTATGCTTGCACCAATAGCTCTTTATTCAAATAAGGTAGGAAGCTTAGATGAATTAGCAGAGGGAGCAAAAATCGCCCTACCAAATGATCCATCAAACGGTTCAAGAGCCCTATTTTTACTTCAAGATGCTGGTCTAATTACAGTAGAAGGTGAGCCAGGAGATATAATTGGTCTTGAAAATGTAACAGAAAATGCTAAAAACCTTGAACTAATAGAAATGGACGCATCAGAAACAGCAAGAAGCTTAGATGACGTAGACGCTGCAGTAGTAAACGACACCTTCGCCCTAGATGCAGGTCTTGACAAAGATACATCAATCTACACAGAAGACCCAAAAAGCGACTCTGTAAAACAATACATCAACGTAATAGCAGCCAGAAAGGAAGACGAAAACAACGAAACCTACAAAGAATTCGTAAAATACTACCAATCAGAAGAAACAAAAGAAGACTTCGAAACATACACAAAAGGATCTTGGATCCCTGCTTGGTAAGTCGGCATACCGA
>NZ_CALGYW010000157.1 GCF_937934665.1 uncultured Anaerococcus sp. | reverse complement strand
TCAAATGCCTATGATCTTGTAGAAAATTATTCGACAGACCAAGATAGGTCTGATCTTGAACTTTTAGGCCTTGCTATAGAAGAAAACAAGCCAATCCTAGGTATCTGTAGGGGGATGCAGCTTATAGATATATATTATGGCGGCAGTCTTTATGAGGACTTGCCAAGTCAATTTGCTGGAAATATTTCTCATAGAGCAGATCAAAAAACTTTTACCTACCATAATGTAAGCTTTAATGAAAATTCGCGCCTTTATAATAAACTAGATGGAAAGTCAGTAAGAGAGGTTAATTCTTTTCATCACGAGGGGATAAGAGACTTAGCTGATTTGTTACTTCCTACGGCCTTAAGCGATGACGGCCTAATTGAAGCTATAGAAAACTCTGATTACGAAACCTTTATGATGGGAGTCCAATGGCATCCAGAATATAGTGAAGCGGGTCTTGATGATTTGACAAGGATAATATTTGATAACTTCACCAAGTCCTTATAAAAATGGGTTTTAATAAAATATTGTAATAAGAGGGATCTAATCAAAAGATTAGGTCTTTTTTTAATTAAATTATAAACAATAACTATTGTATAAAAATTAAATTATTCTATAAATCACAATAGATAAGTTTTTTCTAATAATAATTAAAATTTTCTTTTGTAAAAATTACTTTACTTAGTAGGCTGATTTTACAAAACGGCCTTTTATCTACCCTTAAAAGACTTTACTTTATTTAATCAATGGTATAATATAATTGTGTTAACCCTAGTAAAAAGGGCGGATATAAATTAGGAATATAAGAAATTTATAAGAAGTATTTATAAATATAAGGTTTATAAATTATTTATACAAATAGAGAGGAAGAATATGAACTTACACATGGGTTTAGACGTTGGTTCTACAACAGTTAAGCTGGTTGTAACTGACGACTCATTTAATACAATATATTCTGTATATACACGTCATAAATCAGACGTGAGAGAGACTGTAAAAAAAGTTCTTAAAGATGCTAGTGAGAAATTTAAGGACGATAGGGTGACTGTTGCTGTAACAGGCTCCGGAGGTATGTTTCTTGCGGATATCATTGAAACTGATTTTGTCCAAGAGGTAATAGCTGAAACTAGGGCTATCAAGGAATTTATACCAGAAACCGATGTTTTAATTGAGCTTGGGGGCGAGGATTCCAAGATAACCTATCTTTCAGGTTCTGTTGAGCAGAGGATGAACTCTATTTGTGCTGGAGGTACAGGTGCTTTTATAGATCAAATGGCATCTCTTTTAGATACTGATGCCCTTGGCTTAAATGAGCTATCCAAGTCTTATAAGAAGGTTTATCCGATAGCTTCAAGGTGTGGAGTTTTTGCCAAAACTGATATCCAAGCCCTTATGAACCAGGGAGCTAGGAGGGAAGATATAGCTATTTCAATCTTCCAATCAGTGGTAAACCAAACTATTTCAAACCTAGCTTGTGGTAGGCCAATTAGGGGAAATGTTACCTTTTTAGGTGGCCCTCTCCACTTCCTACCTGCCTTAAGAGAGCGTTTTGTAGAGACCCTAGGGGAAGAATTTAACAAGTTTTATATACCAGATGACGCTGAGGTTTACGTGGCCAAGGGGGCTGCGATTTTATCAAGCGAAGAAGGAAACTTCGTTAAAATAACAGACCTTATAGAAAAACTTGAAACTAGCAACAAAGTGGAAACAGAAGTTACTAAAAGACTTGATTCTCTTTTTAAATCTGATGAAGAATATGAAGACTTTAAAAAAAGACATAAGACTTCTAAGGTAAAATACAGAGACCTAGAAGACTACGAGGGACCTATCTATGTTGGTCTTGACGCAGGTTCTACCACATCCAAGATGGTTTGGCTATCAAAAGATATGGAGATCCTCCTTGATGATTATAGGATGAATCTAGGAAATCCCCTAGAAGTCACCATAGATATGCTAAAAGAAGGCTATAAAAAGAAAAATCCTAAGGCCTATATCGCCTCATCAGGTATTTGCGGCTACGGGGAAGATTTTATAAAAAATGCTCTCCACGTTGATAATGGTGAAGTAGAAACTATAGCCCACTACAGGGCAGCGAGATTTTTCAATCCAGACGTAGACTTTATCCTAGATATAGGTGGCCAAGATATGAAGGCTATGCATATAAGAGATGGTGTTATTGACTCTATCCAGCTAAATGAAGCCTGTTCTTCTGGTTGTGGATCATTTTTATCAACCTTTGCTGCATCTGTTTCAATGGATGTAAAAGAATTTCAACAAGAAGCTATTAAGAGCAAAAAGCCAGCAGACCTTGGTTCTCGTTGTACAGTTTTTATGAACTCCAAGGTCAAACAAGCCCAAAAGGAGGGTTCAGAAGTAGCAGACATAGCTGCAGGCCTTTGCTATTCTGTAATTAAAAATGCTATTCAAAAAGTAATCAAGATTAGAGACCCAAAGACACTCGGCGAAAATATAGTAGTCCAAGGTGGTACTTTTTATGGAGATGCCATCCTAAGAGCCTTTGAAAAATTATCTGAAAGAGACGTTACTAGACCTGAGATTGCAGGACTTATGGGAGCTATGGGTATGGCTCTAATAGCCAAGGATAAATCTACAGGTACATCTGACCTTTCAGACCTTGCTGAGCTTGAAAACTTCTCCTATGAACAAAAATCAGCCAGATGTGGTAAGTGTACCAACAACTGTGCCCTTATTATAAATATATTCTCAGACGGCAGAAAATATATCACTGGCAATAGGTGTGAAAGGGGAGCAGGAGTTAAGCTTGATAAGTCCAAGGATGACTTAAATATGTACAAGTTTAAGTACGACCTCCTCTTTAATAGGGATACCTTGGGAGATAAGGCAAGGTTTGGGAGAGTTGGTATACCGAGAGTCTTAAATATTTACGAAGATTATCCATTCTGGCATAGGTTTTTTACATCCCTTGGCTTTGATATAGTCTTATCTGATAAGTCATCCAGGGAAATTTACGAAAAGGGAATTTCTTCAATTTCATCAGAAACTGCCTGTTACCCAGCCAAACTTAGCCACGGCCATATAGAAAATCTAATCGAAAAAAATCTAGATATGATTTTCTACCCTGCAGTTTTCTATGAATACAAACAGTATGACAAGGCACAAAACCATATGAATTGCCCAGTTGTATCTGGATATCCTGACGTAATAGAAAATAACGTTGATGGCCTAAAGGATATAAAATACCTTGCTCCATATATCTCCTTTGAGAGCGAAGATATTATCAAAAAGAGAATGGTAGAAGTCTTTGACGGCTATGAATTTAATGGAAATGTATTAAATAAAAAACATATCGAAAATGCAGTTTCAAAGGCCTGGCAGGCCCAACAAGCCTACCACGACGAGATAAGAGCAAAGGGTAGGGAATTAATTGATTTTGTTAATAAAAACGACTTAAATGCCATAGTCTTAGCTGGTAGACCTTACCATATAGATCCAGAGATTAACCACGGTATAGCAGACTTAATCGAGTCTATGGACATACCAGTCCTATCAGAAGACGCTGTATCTTATAATATCGATGACCTTGATAGCAAGCTTAGGGTCCTTGACCAGTGGTCTTATCACGCAAGACTTTACAGGGCAAGTGAGTATGTAGCAGCCAATAAAAACCTTCAACTAATCCAGCTAAATTCCTTTGGTTGTGGGCTTGATGCGGTAACTACTGACCAGGTTGAAGATATACTTAAAGCATCAGGAAAGATTTATACCCTTTTAAAAATAGATGAGGTTTCAAACCTGGGGGCTGTTAAAATAAGGATTAGGTCCCTACTTGAAGCTTTAAATCAGAAAAAAATTGAAGGCCTAGAATTTGACCTTGATCCAATCGAAGAAGACCTTGACCACCAAATCTTCACCAAGGAAATGCGTGAAGAAGGCTACACCATCCTTGCTCCACAGATGGCAAGGGACCATTTTAAGATAATGGAAGGGGCTTTCAAAGATACTCCTTATAATATAGAGTTTTTAAATAAAATCGACAAGGATGTTATTAATGAAGGGCTTAAATACGTAAATAATGACTCCTGCTACCCATCAATTACTGTTGTAGGGCAAATGTTAGAAGCAGTTAATTCTGGTCGCTACGACACAGATAGGATTGCCCTTCTAATGAGTCAAACAGGTGGAGCTTGTAGGGCAAGTAACTACGTAGGCTATATAAGGAAGGGACTAAAAGATGCGGGATATCCAAATATTCCAGTAATTGCCCTTTCAGCCCAGGGTATTGAAAAAAGTCCAGGCTTTGACTTGGTATCTTTCAAAAATATTCCTCTCTTAAAAAAGATGCTTAGGGCTATTTTATTGGGAGACCTATTAAACAGGGTGGCCAATGCCACAAGACCTTATGAAATAGAAAAAGATGCTACTAATAAGCTTAAGGAAGCCTGGATAGATAGGCTAACAGAAGAGATAAGTAGGATGGATAGGGCAAAATACAAGAGAGCTGTCAAGGATATTGTTAAAGACTTTGACCAGATTCCTGTTTGCCATAAGGACATACCTAAGGCAGGTATAGTTGGGGAAATTTTGGTTAAATTCCTCCCAGAAGCCAATAACCATCTCCAAGACGTCCTTGAAGCAGAGGGAGCAGAGGTAATAGTTCCTGACCTTACAGACTTTTTCCTATATTGCTTTAAAAATGCGGAATTAAAGAGAGACCTATATGGTAAAAGCTCTATAAATGCAAGTCTTGCCCGTATGGGAATTGGCCTTATAGAAAACTATAGAAAACCAATTAGAAAGGCCCTTAAGGAAAGTGTTCATTTTGACCAACCTAGACATATAGATGATATATCAGACCTTGCAAGTGAGGTGACAAGTCTAGGTAACCAAGCTGGTGAAGGTTGGCTATTAGCTGGAGAAATGGTTGAGCTAATAGAGGCGGGTGCACCAAATATCGTCTGTATCCAACCATTTGGCTGCCTGCCAAACCACATCACAGGCAAGGGTGTTATGAAAAAAATCAGAGAAATCTATCCAGAAGCTAACATCGTAGCCATAGACTATGACCCAGGTGCAAGTGAAGTTAACCAGGTAAATAGGGTTAAGCTAATGATGAGTGCTGCTAGAGATAAGATAAAAGAAGCAAATTAAAAAACTGGCCTTAGGGTCAGTTTTTTTTTAGGAAAAATGGCGTATAATACTAAAAAAGTTTATTTTGAAATTAAGAAAGAAGGCAATATGACAAAAGCTTACGATCAACTTATAAACCTACAAAAAAAGTTAAAGAAAGTATCTGACCTTGCAGGATTTTCTGAGTCTTTTTACGAACTTATAAAAGAACCTGAAAGGGTAATTGAGGCAAATATACCTGTGAAGATGGATGATGGCACAACCAAGACTTTTAAGGCCTTTAGGTCTGCCCATTCAACAGCCCTAGGTCCTGCTAAGGGCGGGGTTAGATTTGATGAGTCTGTGACCTATGAAGAAGTCAAAGTTTTATCGACCCTCATGAGCCTTAAGGTGGGCCTTCTTGGTCTTCCTCTTGGTGGGGGCAAGGGCGGAATTGTTGTTGACCCTAAAAAATTATCTGCAAGAGAACTTGAAAGTCTTTCTCGTGGTTTCGTCAGGGCAATGAATAATTACCTTGGACCAAGAATTGACGTCCCTGCTCCAGATGTAAATACCAATGCCAAGATTATGGGATATTTTGCTGATGAATACATTGCCCTAAATGGATCTCGCCATGATATAGCAACCTTTACAGGCAAGTCTGTTGACATGGGAGGCTCTCTTGGAAGAACTGAGGCAACAGGCTTTGGAGTATACCTAACAATTAAAAAATACTACGAAAAAATTGGTAAAAGCCTAAATGGAGCTACTTTCGCCATCCAAGGTTTTGGAAATGTTGGATCTTACACAGCCAAATATTTGGTAGCAGATGGGGCGAAACTTGTTTCTATAAATTCTAAAGACTACACCCACCCACATGGGGCTTACGCTATCTATGATGAAAATGGTCTTGATACAAAAAAGGCCCTAAAAGCCAAGGAAGAAACTGGGTCAGAATTAAATATCGATGCGAAGAAAATTACAACAGATGAATTTTTTGCCCTAGATGTTGACATCCTAATCCCAGCCGCCCTAGAAAATGTAATTGACGAGACCAATGCAGGTGAAATTAAGGCAAAACTAGTAGTAGAAGCTGCAAACGGCCCTGTAACTGAAAAAGGAGAATCTATCTTAAATGAAAAAAATATCCCACTTATCCCAGATATTCTAGCAAACTCAGGTGGAGTCCTAGTTAGTCACTATGAATGGATCCAAAACATTACAGCTTCTTATTGGGATGAAAAAGAAGTTAGGGCTAAGCAAGAAAAGGATATGGCAAGGGCTATAGAAGAAGTCTTTGAAAATAAGGATAAGTACGAAGTAACTTATAGGGAAGCAGCCTTTATCCTAAGCCTATCAAGGATTGAAAAGGCCCTTAGACTAAGGGGGAAGATTTGAGTAAAATCCGCCCTCTAGAAAGGCCTGACCTTGGCAAAGTGCGAGAGCTTTTAAACCTTGCCATAAAGGATGAAACCCACTATTCTTATCCGCGTTTTGAGAAAATCTCTGATATCTTTAGGGAACTTGAGTACTCTATAGAATTTATGGCAACAGAAACGCTTGTTGCAGCAGAAAATGGTGAGATATTAGGCCTTATAACTTACTTTTGGGATGAAGATGAAAAATATGTCCAAACAACCTTCCTTGTTATAAAAAATAAGGATATAAAAGTTTTTGAAAAGCTTATTTCCCATATAAAAAATGACCACGATGGCTTGTCGATAAATCTCGGCCTATCCCACACTTGCTGGCTAAATGATGAAGATTATTTTAAGGAAAATGCCCAAATAATCGAACACTCACATGTCCTAGAAGCAAAAAATATAAGAGAAAATAAAAGAGAAAGAGAAGGCTTAAGAGTCTTATCCAAGGAAGATTTTCCAAAATATCAGGTTTTCCACGATAAATTTGCAAAAGATATGTATTATAATAGCAGAAACCTTTTGAGAGACTTTGATAGGTTTAGGGTTTTTGCCAAAGAAAATCAAGGCGATATTGTGGCAAGCATCCTTGTAAAAATATATGGAAAAAATCCTTGTAAGGGCGAAATTTTTGGGATTTTTATAGATGAAAATGAAGAAAAATCTAAGATTTGCAACGAACTTTTAGAGGCTATGGCAAATTTACTTATAGATGAATTTGGTAAAATTTCTAGCCTCTTATATTTTGTAGAAGTAGACAAAAAAATAGAGCTAGAAACGGCTCTAGCAAACAGCTTTCAAAAACTTGATACCTATATGCTTTATAAAATATAAAATCCTCCGAATGGAGGATTTTTTTAT
Organism: uncultured Anaerococcus sp.; assembly: GCF_937934665.1. Taxonomy (GTDB): domain Bacteria; phylum Bacillota; class Clostridia; order Tissierellales; family Peptoniphilaceae; genus Anaerococcus. The sequence goes on along the minus strand of NZ_CALGYW010000157.1, from coordinate 15,889 downwards.
ATTAAATTCATAATTAGACCTATGATAACAGGTATAACTATGGCTGGAAGGGAATTTACAAGTTTGAACTTAACCAAATCCAGCATTGAAAGACCTATTGCAATTATGGTAATTCCGCCGACTCCAGAAATGTTTGCTAAGATTTCAGGACTTAAAATCGGAGCGAGGAAGCCTGCAAGGATTGTAATCAAGCCTTCATAAAGAAAGATAACCCCAGCAGAACAGGCAACTCCAAGGCCCAGAGTTGTTGATAGGAAAAGTGATGACAAGCTATCGAGGGCCGCCTTTGTGATTAAAAGAGAGATATCACCATTAACTCCTGCCTCGATTGCCCCCAAAATCCCGAAAGATCCTACACAAAAAATAAGGGTGCCTGATACAAAGCCTGTGGCAAAGTCACTATCCGAATCTTTCATAAATTTATCTTTAAGTATGTTGGCAAAATTATTGAGTTTGCCTTCTAGGTCAAAATATTCACCTATCACAACCCCGATTATTATTGAAATTAGAACAATCATCATATCGCCTTTGAGAGCGGATTCTATACCTATAACTATAATTGTAAGCGTTAAGAACTTCATGATTGAGTCTTTGTAGCAAGGTTCTATGTAATGAGCAAGTTTGTGGCCGATAAGGCCTGATAAGAAAACCGCGAGAGCATTTATAGCAACACCTAACATAAGCTTCTCCTAAAAAATATATTCTTACTTATATTATATATGAAAAATCAAAAAATGCATAAAAATGTGAATTTTTCTATTTAGTCATTGTTTATGCAAAATGTATTTACGATAAATCTAATTAAATATTTAAATTCAAACTTTATAATTTTGTTATATGTATATTCATAAATAAATTTAAAAACTTATTAAAAAATATTTTTAAGATTAATATTGACAAATAAAGTTGTCAATTATATAATAATGACAAGAATAGTTGTCAATTATTTTGAAAGGAGGCCGAATGGAACTTATAAATAATTTGGCGGACTTTAGAAAAAAGGCAGGATACAACCAAGCCGACCTTGGCAAACTAGTCGGAGTCAGCCGCCAAACCATAAGCCTAATAGAAAGAGGAGATTACAACCCATCTGTAACCGTGGCTCTTACAATAGCTAAGGTTTTGGATGTGGATATTAATGAGATTTTTAAGTTGGAGGATAGTGATGAAGAAAAATAAGAAAACATTCCTAGCTAGGGTTCTTTATATGGCTGGTTTTGGATTGCTAGTTGGTTATGGATCAGGTTTTATTTTTAATAAATTAAATATAGGTGGCCTTATTGAAGTACTTTCTAGATTTTTAAGCCAAAACATCTTGGTTTTAACTATAGGAATTTGTAGTATATTCGCCGTTTCTGGCTTATATTTTTATATAAAAGCAAAAAAAGAAGTTGAAGATGGCCTGAGGGAAGATGGTTTTATAGAAACAAAGTATATAGATTACGCAAATGCAATGAGAGATGCTGGATTATTCAGCCTTTTATCTCTTATAATAATTATTTATAATGAGATGAAAAAAAGTTCTGATCCATTAAAAAATACTTTAATTATATTTGTAATTCTATTTGTATTTACAGCTATAAACTCAATCATATCTTACCTAACTTATAAACTTGTAAAAAAAATTGAACCAGAAAGAAAAACCGACGTATTTGATTTCTTTTTTGATAGAAAATTCGTGGCCGAATCTGATGAAAGGGATAAATTAAGATATTACAAAAAAGGATATTTAGCCTTTAAGAGAATGATAATATGTCAATTTGTGATAATTATTATCCTATCTGGTTCGGCTCTTTATGAGGAAATCAACCCGGTAATTAGCTTAATTGTCCTTGTACCTTGTTTGGTTGGGGTTTTCACAAATGGATTTGCAGGAGAGAGATCATGATTGAAATAAAAAACTTATCTAAAAATTTTGGAGACCTAAGGGCTCTCGATGACGTAAGCTTTAATGTCAATAAAGGTGAACTTTTTGGTGTGATTGGTCAAAACGGGGCAGGCAAATCTACGCTTTTTCGCTCCATGATGAATTTCTACGACCACTTTGACGGACAAATCCTCTATGAGGGAGAGAAAATGAGTAAAGTTCCCCTTGAAAAAATTGGTTTTCTTCCAGAGGAACGTTCGCTTTCGCCAAAGAAAACCATTAGGGAAGAGATAAAATATTTTGCAAGGCTAAATCAAATGAAAAATCTTGATGATGATACCTTAGAAAAATACTTTGACCGTTTTGAAATCAAGGGGACTCTTGATGATAAGATCAAATCCCTATCAAAAGGCAACCAGCAAAAAGTCCAGCTTCTAGTAAGCCTAATCTATAAGCCGGAATTCTTAATTTTAGACGAACCTTTCTCAGGTCTTGATCCTTATAATGCCAATCTTCTCATGGGAATAATCAAGGAAATCAACGCCGAAGGGACTACCATTATTTTTTCTTCCCACAATATGGAAAATGTCGAATATCTTTGTGACAGGCTTATCATGCTAAAAAATGGAAAAATTGTCCTAAAGGGTTCCCCAAATCAGATTAGAAATTTCTATGAAAAAGACCTTGTAAAAGTTAGAACAGATGCAAATTTATCAGAGATTTTCTCTCACTATGACATAAAAAGAGAAAGCAATCTTTGGACTATCAGATTAGAAAAGGAAGAAGATGGCAGGGAAATTTTTGCTAGTCTTTCAGAAAAATTAGGCTACCTTGAAATGTTTAGCCAAGAACCCCCAAGCCTAAATGAAATCTTTGCAAGAAAGGTGGAAGAAAATGAATAGAAAATTAATAGTAGCCTTAGACTCCTTCAAAAAACAAATGAAATCAGTCGCCTTCTGGGCCATGGTAGTCGTACCAATTCTTGTGATGTTAGTGCCTGTCGGCATTAATTATTTCCTAGAAAAGTCAGATAGCAAAAAACTTGGAGATGACGGTGGCAAGTACAATCTTGTAGCAGATGAGTCTATAAAGCCATATCTTGTGGATATGGAAAATGAATTTGTCTTTGTGACAGAAAAGAAAGCCAAAAACAAGCTTTCAGATCAAGATATAGAATCTTACGGGAAAATGTGGATAGAAAATGCCAGGGTAAGACTTATTATAAACACAAAAACTATGGACGCCAAGGCCCTCACAACTCTTCCAAAACTTGCTGAAGAGATTCAAAAAAACATCAACCTAGAAAATGCAGAACTTAGCCTAGAAGAGCAAAGCTTTATGACAAGAGAGCCTTATGTCAAGATAAATCAAATCGATAAGGGAAAAAGCCTTATGATCTACGCTTCATATTTCATCCTCCTGATGTTTATGTATTTTATGCTAATCATGTACTCAAATATCCTTGTTGTAGATATTGCCACAGAAAAAGGCTCCAAGATGATAGAATTTATCTTCTCATCTGTATCTGCCAAAGATTATTTCGCAGGGAAAATTTTAGGAAACTTCCTAGCAATCATATTCCATTCCCTAATCTATATAGTTTTGGGAATAATTTCCTATTTTGTAATCAAATCCAAGGGGCTTTTGGATATGGTAAAAGTCGACCTAAGCCTTGATCAGACAAGCCTTATAATGGTTGGAGAAATTTTCCTATTAATAATTCTAAGCCTACTTGCCTACATGATCATAGCCGCCATGCTAGGATCTCTAGCAAGCAAGCAGGAAGATGCATCAAAGGTCGCAACCCCTCTTATGGTCACAATTATAGGAGCCTTCATGGTTGCAATGATATTTATGAACCGCCCAGTAAATGCTTTTGTGAAAGTCGCATCTTTTGTGCCTTATATATCAGTATTTTTCATGCCTTTAAGAATTATAAAAGGCGGTGCCGGGCTAATGGAAGCTGGGATTTCTATTTTAATCCTACTTGTAGGGCTTTATATAACCTATATACTCGCTTCAAAAGTCTACAAAAAACACATATTAAATTATTCGGCAGATTCACTTTTTATTAGAAAGAAAAAAGTAAAAGCCAAATAAAAATTAAAGGAGTTTAGGCTCCTTTTTTTTGTAAAAAATAATATTAGGAAAATCTTATCAGGAAGGAGTTTTTAGCCTTGGCAAAAGTCCTCGTTATGTTGATTTTTGACTTGATTTACTAGATAATAATTATAAGGAAGAAAGATGAAGAACTTATTATTTTAAGATATATTTTTATAGGTATTTCTTAAAGATAAGTTAAAAATGAGAAATGGAGGAAGCTATGCTAGGAAATGACCTACTAATTGCGACAAGTTTTATCCTTGCAGTCATATCCTTGATATGTATCTTATTTACAGAGAAGAAAGTCCTTTTTGGGGTGATTTCTGTCGTGCTTTTCGCTTATTTTTATATTGCAAATGCCAAGTATAATATAGCGGACAATGTGACTATTATCGCCTTTATAGCAGGTATATCCCTACTGAGCTTAGAGATTTTTATTCCTAACTTTGGAATAATAGGAGTGGCGGGTCTGGCTCTTACAATTTATTCGGTAATGGATTCTTTTACAAATCCACAAACTGGAATATTTGTGATAATTGCAACGGGCCTGGCTGTGGTTTTGACCATGACAGTCTTTGTAAAACTAGGCTTTAGGGCAAATCTTTTTGATAATTATGTATTAGAAACAAATCATAAGGCAAAGGCAGGGGCTCACAAGACTAAGGATAAAAACGAACTTATTGGCTCTATTGGTACAACAAAAACCATACTTAGGCCAACAGGCAGGATTGAAATTGACGGCGAAATTTATGACGCTATGGCCAGGGCAGAATTTATCGAAAAATCTAAGGTGGTTTCTGTTATAGATGTTAAAGATGGCCACATTATAGTAAAGGAGATGTAATGGAATTTATAATTATAGGACTAATCTTTGTATTAGTCGTAGTATTTTTTACAATGGTACCAGTTGGTCTTTGGATCACAGCAAGATTTTCAGGTCTTAAAATATCAATGGCAAGCCTTGTGGCTATGAGATTTAGGAGACTTTCTCCATCTAAAATCATAAACGCCATGATAAAAAGTCACCAGGCAGGTATCCATATAGAAACCAATGACCTTGAAAGCCACTACCTTGCAGGTGGTAATATCAACCAAGTAGTTGATGCCCTTATAGCGGCAGAAAGAGCAAATATAGACCTTTCTTTTGAACAAGCTGCAGCAATCGACCTTGCAGGCCGTAATGTTTTTGAAGCTGTTCAAGTATCTGTTACACCAAAGGTAATTAACACACCAGTTATAGCAGCTGTTGCAAAAAATGGTATCGAAGTAAAGGTAATTGCCAAAGTAACAGTAAGGGCCAATATCGAAAGACTTGTCGGTGGTGCTGGTGAAGAAACCATCATAGCCAGAGTCGGTGAAGGTATCGTAACAACTGTAGGCTCTTCAGAAACCCACGCAAAAGTACTAGAAAACCCAGACAATATTTCTCAGACAGTACTAAATAAGGGTCTTGACTCAGGTACAGCCTTTGAGATTTTATCAATTGATATAGCAGATGTGGATGTAGGTAGAAACGTAGGTGCTGAGCTTCAAAGAGACCAGGCAGAGGCTGATAAAAATATTGCCCAAGCCAAGGCTGAGGAAAGACGTGCCCAAGCTATAGCCCTTGAACAAGAAAATAGGGCCAAGGTTGTAGAAGCTGAAAGTGAGATTCCACTTGCTATAGCCCAAGCCTTTAAAGATGGCAATCTTGGAGTTATGGATTATTACAATCTCCAAAATGTAAAAGCAGATACCGACATGAGAAAGTCAATCTCAAATGATGAGGCTGACCTAGATGTCAAATAAAAATAAATCCTTCCTTTCCTTTTTAGACGAACTTGCAGAAGAAATTAACGAAGAAAAGGAAAGTAAGAGAGCCTTTAAAAAAGAATCAAGCCCCCTAAGAAATAAAAAGAGAAAATCTGGCTCTATTTTTACTTTTTTAAATGATTTAGCAGAAAATATAGAAGTAGAGTTTGGACAAGCTAATAAGGCAGATAAGGCTGATCTAGAGGCCCAAAGAAGGTTAAAGGCTAAACTTAGTAATAAGCACCGGGATAAGTTAAAAAAATCCTCTTACCAACAAAATGATACTCATAGTCTAGCTAAGGAAAGCTTAGAAGAAATCAGAAAAACCGATAATGAAAATGGTTCTATCAAAGCTAGGAGTAAGGAAGGGGACAGCGCCGCCTTAAAGAGACTTAGGGAAGTTGAGAAGAGAGAAAAGACAGATAGAATTAGAGAAGAATTGGCGAAGAAGAAAAATAGAAAGAGGCTCAAAGATGCCATAATAATGGCAGAAATTTTGGGTCCGCCAGTTTCGAAGAGACGCTAGGAGATAAGTATTAAAGAATTTTTAGAAATAGAAGAGCCAGAGAGAATTATTTCTCTATTTGGCAATTTTGATTCGAATAGAAAATATATAGAAGATAGGTTTGATGTTAAGCTAAAGCTTAAGGACAATAAGTTAGAAATCAAGGGCGAAGACGGGAACGTAGACCTTGCTAAAAAACTTGTTATCCAGCTTTTAGGCGAAATAAAGAGAAATGAAAATCTTGATTTTCAAAAGATAAAATATGATGCAGATATGCTCGAGAGGGAAAACAAGGATGTGGTAAAGGCCCTCCTTGACCAAGTAATCGTAACAACTGCAGCAGGTAAGCCAATTAAGCCAAAGACTTTAGGACAAAAATCCTATATAGATAAAATTTTATCTAATGACATAGTTTTTGGTATAGGGCCTGCAGGTACTGGTAAGACTTACCTGGCTGTGGCTATGGCTGTAAGAGCCTTTAAAAACAACGAGGTAAATAGGATTATCCTCACTCGTCCAGCAGTAGAAGCAGGCGAGAGCCTAGGATTTTTGCCAGGAGATCTGCAAGATAAGGTAGACCCTTACCTAAGACCTCTCTACGATGGGCTTTTTGAAATTTTAGGTTTTGAAACCTACCAGGCCCTAGTTGAAAAGGGCATCATAGAAGTTGCTCCCCTAGCCTATATGAGGGGAAGGACTCTTGATAATTCCTTTGTAATCCTAGATGAGGCACAAAATACAACCTATGAGCAGATGAAGATGTTTTTAACCCGTTTAGGTTATGGGTCAAAGGCTATAATAACTGGAGATAAGACCCAGGTAGACTTACCTAGTGGTAGAAAATCAGGTCTTGTTTCAGCAAGCCAGATCCTAAAAAATGTTCTAGGGATTGATTTTTTAAACTTCACATCAATAGACGTTGTCCGCCACCCACTTGTTCAAAGGATAATCGATGCCTATGAAAAGGACGATATAAAAAGAGAAGAAAAGAGAAAGAGGAGAGAAAATGAATCTTCTGATAACTAATGATACTGGTGAAGATTTAGATCTCGACCTTATAAGAGAAAGGGCCGAAAGAACCATAGAAAAAGTCCTTGAGCTAGAAAATTTCACCCAAAATGCAGAAGTTTCCCTATCTATTGTTGATGAGGATAGCATTCATAGGCTAAATAAGGAGTACAGAAATGTAGATAGACCTACAGATGTATTATCTTTTCCTATGGATGAAGAAGGCTTTGATAATAAGGGTAATTCCCTCTTTCTTCTTGGGGATATAGTTATTTGCCTAGATGTGGCAAGGAAGCAAGCAGAGGATTTTGGCCACTCTCTTGAAAGAGAGATGATGTATCTAATCTGCCATTCAACCCTTCATCTTCTAGGCTACGACCATATTGAAGAAGACGGTAAAAAACTTATGCGCTCTAAAGAAAAAGAGGTTATGAAAAACCTAGGAGTTTTCAAATAGATTAATGGATAAAAACTACGATGACCTTAAAGAAAATTTAAAAAAAGAGATTCTCGAAGAATTAAATAAAGACGAGGGGGAGGACTTTGAGCCTTTAAAACTAAGCCATGGGCAAAAATTCCTAAAGGGTTTTGACTATGCCTATGAAGGCTTGGTTTATGCTATAAACCATGAAAAGAACATGAAATTTCATTTTTTGGCAGCCTTCTTAGTCCTAATAACATCCTTATTTTTTAGCCTATCAAGGCTTGAAATGATGTTTTTAGTCTTTGCTATAGCCTTTGTTGTTGCCCTTGAGCTTTTAAATACAGCCATAGAAGAGATAGTAGATCTCGCAAGCGGTGGCAAGTACTCCAAGCTTGCCAAGGCCGGCAAGGACGTAGCTGCAGCTGCGACTTTTATAGCAGCCTTAAATGCGATTTTTATTGGGTATTTAGTATTTTTTGATAAGTTTTTAAACTTTTATGATTCAGTTATCCTAAAAATTGCCAGACGCCCATCCCACCTAGCCCTTATTACCATTTCCCTAGTAATAATTCTTACAATTTTCCTTAAAGGAGTCTTCTATGAGGGGCACGGAACAGCCTTTAAGGGAGGTTTTGTCTCAGGCCATACATCTGTTGCCTTTTGCCTATCAACCATAGGAGTTTTTTTGGTAAGTGAACCTCTAGTAAGGCTGGTCCTAGTAGGTCTTGCCCTTATAGTGGCTGAATCTAGATATGAGGCAGATATACATTCGACAAAAGAAATAATAAGAGGAGCCATCCTTGGTACATCCATGGCCATGGCTATATTTGGGATATTTTCATGATAGAAATAAAAGATTTGATAAAAAGAGCCTTAGAGATTAAGGATAGGGCCTATGCGCCTTATTCAAACTTCCATGTGGCATGCGTTGTTATGACAAGGTCAGGAAGGGTCTTTGAAGGAGTTAATATAGAAAATGCATCATATTCTCCTACCCTTTGTGCTGAAAGAAATGCCCTTTCTACAGCAATTACTGAAGGGGAGAGGGATTTTTCATACATAGTAGTAACAGGAGATAGTGACTATACCTATCCTTGCGGAGTTTGTAGGCAATTTATAAGAGAATTTGCAGATTCTGATACAAAGATAATTGTAGCCAAGGATACTGAGTCTTACAAGACTTATACCATAGACGAACTCCTGCCAGAAAGTTTTAACAAAAAGGATTTAAAATGAAATCAGGATTTATATCGGTAGTTGGTAGGGCCAATGTTGGAAAATCAACTCTTATGGAAAAGATATTAAAGGAGAAAATTTCCATTATTTCAAGTAAGCCCCAAACTACCAGAGATAAGATAAATATAATATACAATGACGAAGACAGCCAGCTTATTTTTATAGATACACCAGGTATTCAAAGACCAAGGAATGTCCTCCAAGAAAGGCTTTTAAGTTTTTCTAAGGATAGTCTAAATGAGTCAGACCTAGTAACTTACGTAGTGGACAATTCCCTTGAGATAGGCAAGCTTGATACTATGATAATAGACGAGTTTAGGAGGGTAAGGGTACCTATAATTCTTCTTATAAATAAGATTGATTTATTAAATGAAGAAGAAATTGAAAAAATCAAAGAAATGTACGAAGAAGTCGGACTTTTTGATAAAATCATCCTTATATCAGCCCTTGATGATAAAAATATCGAAGCCTATATAGAAGCGGTAAAAAGTTTCCTTGAAGAAGGGCCTGCCTACTATGATAGGGACATGATAACAGATAAGACAGAAAGATTTATTGTAGCTGAAATAGTCAGGGAAAAGGCCCTAAGGCTTTTATCAGAAGAAGTTCCCCACGGCCTTGCAGTAAGAATTGACGATTTTAAACAAAGAGAAAACAAGGATCTGATTGATATCAGAGCCACAATTATAGTTGAAAAAAATTCTCACAAGCAGATTGTAATCGGCAAAAACGGTAAAATGATTAAGCAAATTGGCATTGACGCGAGAAGTGAGATAGAAACTTTCCTAGATTCTAGGGTCAATCTTCAACTTTGGGTCAAGGTAGAAAAAGATTGGCGTAAAAAGGGAAAATTGGTGGATAGGTTTGGCTACGGCAGACCTTAAGGATATAAGGGGTATAGTCCTCAGGGAATTTAAATACAAGGAATCATCTAAGATTATAGAAGTATTTACAGAAGATCTAGGCAAGATTTCTGTAATTTGCCAGGGGGTTTTAAAGAAAAACTCCAAAAACCTTGGTCTAACCAATAGGTTTATCCTGGCTTCCTTTGCCCTTTATAAGTCCGGTAAGGATTTTTATGGGCTTAGGGAGGGACTTGTACTGAATCCCTACTATAAATCAAATAAAAATTTTGATATAATATTATATAAGTCAGCCATAGCTGACCTACTCTTAAGGACGATTGACCATATCCAGATAGAGACTGTTTTTACCCTCCTTACAAATTGTTTTGAAGCTTTTGAGAAAGCGGATGAAGGCTATATAAATATATTTTTGGGTTTTTTAATAAAATATATTTCCTTTTCAGGCTTTAAACCAAACTTTAAAAGCTGTGGGATTTGTGGTAAAAATATAAGGGGCAAATACTTGTATTTCTCCCCAAGCGAGTCATCAGTTATTTGTGATGAGTGTAAAGATCAAGTCTTTGATAAGGTCTTTATGACCTATGAAGAATTTGTATATTTTAATAAGCTTTTATATACCAAATCAGATGAGCTTAAAGATATAAAAATAGTAGAAAATTACCAAAAAATTGGCAAAATAATAATAGACTATTGCCTTAATAACCTAGAACTTGCGACCTACCCGTCGCTTGAATGGGTAAAAAAGGCACTCGAAAGGAATGTAAATGTATTTTGAAGATTTAATACTAAAACTAGAGGAGTATTGGAAAGAGCAGGGATGTTCTGTGATGATTCCATACGACATAGAAAAGGGTGCAGGAACAATGAACCCTCACACATTTTTAAGGGCTCTTGGACCTGAACCATGGAAGGTTTGCTATGTTGAACCATCCAGAAGACCTGCAGATGGTAGGTACGGGGAAAACCCAAATAGGCTTTACCAACACCATCAGATGCAAATTTTACTTAAACCAACCCCATCTAATATCCAAGATTTATACTTAAAATGCCTAGAGGCTATAGGTATAAATCCTAAAAAACACGATATTAGGTTTGTAGAAGATAACTGGGAATCTCCAACCCTTGGAGCCTGGGGACTAGGTTGGGAAGTATGGCTTGATGGGATGGAAATTACCCAATTTACCTATTTCCAACAAGTAGGCGGCATAAACTGTACCCTAGAAAGTGGAGAAATTACCATAGGTCTAGAAAGAATTTGTATGTACCTCCAAGACGTAGACAATGTCTATGATATCAAGTGGTCAGAAAATTTAACCTACGGTGATGTTTTCAAAATTCCAGAATATGAAAACTCTAAGTATTCTTTCGAAGATGCAGACAATGATACCCTAGAGACCCTATTTAATATTTATGAAAAAGAAGCAGCAAGGCTAATTGATCTTGGTCTAATTTATCCAGCCTATGACAATGTTTTAAAGACCAGTCATACCTTTAACACCCTCGATGCCAAGGGAGCTATCTCTGTTTCAGAAAGAAACCACTATATCAAGAGAGTTAGAGACATATCAAGCCTAGTTGCCGAAAAATACATCGAAAAAAGAGAAGAGCTTGACTTCCCTCTCTTAAGAAAGGAAAAGCATGCATAATTACCTATTAGAAATTGGTGTAGAAGAAATACCTTCAGATTATGTCAAAAATACCAAAACCCAACTAAGGGAAAAATTTGAAAAACTTCTAACAGAAAATAAATTATCCTATGAAGAAATAGAAATCGAATCAACTCCAAGAAGATTTATGATTCTTTTAAAAAATGTAGCAGAAGCCGCGAAGGCAGAAGTAATCTCTGTAAGAGGACCTAGCGTAAAAATCGCCTATGATGAGGAAAATAACCCATCAAGAGCCCTTCTTGGTTTCCTAAAGGGACAAAAAGCAGAGCTTTCTGATGTGCTTATAAAAGAGCAAAAAGGCGAAGACTACATATTTGTAGAAAAAAAGGAAGAAAGCAAGTCTTTAGAAGACGTCCTAAAAGAAGAAGTCTATGACCTAGTTAAATCCATCTCCTTCCCAAGATCAATGAGATGGGGCGGTAGATCTATTAGGTGGGCAAGACCAATTAGATGGTTTGTATCCCTCTTAGATGATAAAATCCTAGATTTTGACGCAGAAGGTATAGAAGTTGGCAATATAACAAAAGGTCACAGAAGTCTTGGCTCTGATAAGGTTGTAATAGATAAAATATCAGACTATGAAGAAAAGTTAAAAGAAAACTATGTAATCCTAAGAGCTAAGGACAGGAGAGATATCATAGTCAAGGGCCTAAATTCTCTAGCAAGCCAAGTTGGTGGAGAATACATGAAAGACGAAGGCCTTTTAGATGAGGTAGTAAATATTGTAGAATACCCAACAGTCCTAGTTGGTGAAATAGATCCAGCCTACCTAGAATTACCTAGGGAAGTTATAACAACTCCTATGAAGGACCACCAAAGGTACTTCCCAATTCTTGATGATAAGAAAAAACTATTACCATATTTCTTGCTAGTAAGAAATGGTGATGACTGTGAAAGTCAAAATGTAATAGAAGGAAACAAAAAAGTCCTAGTAGCAAGACTAGAAGATGCGAAATTCTTCTACGATATAGATGCAGCAAGTAAGCTTGAATCCTATGTAAAAGACCTAGATAACCTAGTATTTTTCGAGGGTCTTGGCAATATGGGTCAAAAGACAGAAAGACTTATGGAACTTTCTATCAGATACCAAAAAGAGCTTAACCTAGGAGAAGACATAGCAGAAGATGCTAAGAGAGCAGCCTACCTAGCCAAGGCTGACCTTGTAACAAAAATGGTAGTAGAATTTACTGAACTACAAGGAACCATGGGTGCAATCTATGCCCTAAACTCAGGTGAAAACCAAAGAGTAGCAACAGCTATAAAGGAACAGTACCTACCTAAAAACCAAAATTCAGAAACACCAAAATCAGTAGTAGGAATCTTACTTGCTATAGCAGATAAGATGGATTCTATAGTAGGTCTTTATGCTATAGAAAACTACGTAACAGGTAGCCGTGACCCATTTGGTCTTAGAAGGGCAGCCCTAGGAATAATAAATATTATCTTAGAAAATTGCATAGACGTAGATATCAAAAAACTAATTTCAGAGGCCTTACTTGTTTATACAGAAACAAACGCCCTAGCTTTTGACTACGAAAAAACCATGGACGAGACCCTAAGCTTTATCAAAGATAGACTTAAAAATAAACTTCTAGATGATGGTTATAGGTATGATATAGTAAACTCAGTTATAGATACAGACTTTACAAATATTTTGAGAATGAGCGAAAAGGTAAAGGCCCTAAGCGAATTTATAGAAGAAAATGACGACTCCCTATCCTACCTAATAAGGATAAATAACCTAGCTAAGGATAGTGAAGTGACAGAAATTAGGGAAGACTTATTAGAAACTGACCTTGAAAAGAACTTCTATGAAGAAATTTCAAGCCTTGAAGATTTAGGCCTTGCAAGTAGCGCTGACTACAAAAAAGAGCTTGAAAATATACAAGCAACAAACCTTATAGGAAATGACTATCTAGACAATACAATGATTAATGTAGACAATGAGGAAGTTAAAAATAATAGACTTGCCATGTTAAACTCTCTAAAAGAGAGAATGGCTAAAATCTTTGATATTTCTGAGATAGTAAGATAGGAGATATTGATGGAAGATTGTTTGACGATTGTAATTATAAGCGATTCAACAGGGGAAACTGCGATCAGTTATATCAAATCTGTTACTAGTCAATTTCCAGACCTAGAAACAAAGATAATTAGAAAACCAGATATAAAAAAAATATCTGAGATAGACGAAATTATGGATGAGCTTCATAAGGACTCAGTTGTAGTAATGACAGTTGCTGATAAAGACCTAGCCCACCACCTAAGGGTAAGGGCCGATAAGGAAGATATAACTGTACTTGACATACTCTCTTATGGAATCAATAAATTTGAAAAATTAACAGGCAAAAAAGCTATCAGAAAGGCAGGCCTAATAAGGACTCTTTCTAGGGGTTATTTCAAAATGATTGATGCCATAGAATTTGCAATAAAATATGATGATGGCAAGGATACAAGAGGATTTTTAGGTGCTGACCTAGTTCTTGTAGGAGTATCCAGAACATCAAAAACTCCTACAACCATGATCCTTGCTACCAAAAACTTCAAGGTAGCCAACCTCCCACTAATCCCAGAATCACAACTTCCACAAGAGCTCTTTGAAATTGATCCAGACAGGATTATAGGTCTGGTAATAGATCCTGATAAATTATCAGATATAAGGGCTCAGAGGACTAGAACCATGGGACTTGTTGGAGAAAGCAAATACTTTGACAAGGAAAGAATCAAAGAGGAGCTTACCTACGCCAAGGAGGTCTTTAAAGACCTTGATTGCAAGGTAATAGATGTAACAGAAAATACAATCGAGCAAACAGCAACAGAAATTGTTGAGTACTACTTTGAGAAATTCCCAGAAGAAAGGGAAGAAAAAAGCTAAGATAAAAGAAGGGAAAATATGTCAAAAGAAAAAATCCTAGTATTAAATTTCGGTGGTCAGACAGACCAGCTGATTGTAAGACGTGTTAGGGAAATGGGCGTATTTGCAGAAATTCATGACTGCGACACAGACCTAAATGACCTTGACCTAACAAACCTTGCAGGAATCATCCTAACAGGTGGACCTCAATCAGTAAATAACGAAGATAGCCCAAAGACAGATAAAAAAATCTTTGACCTAGGCGTGCCAGTTTTAGGAATCTGCTATGGGCACCAATTTATAAACCAAGTATACGGCGGAGAAATAGAAACACCAAAGCTTGCAGAATACGGCAAAACAGAACTTGCTATCGATAAGACTTCAAAGCTATTTGAAAACCTACCAGAAAAATCCATAATCTGGATGAACCACAAAGACAGGATAGGAAAAATAGCAGAAGGCTTTAAGGCTATAGCAAAAACTGCCAATACAGAAGTAGCTGCTATGGAAAATGTTGAAAAAGGCCTATATTCTGTACAATTTCACCCAGAAGTAGTCCACTCTGAATATGGTAGGGAAATCTTAGAAAACTTTGTCCTAAATATCTGCGGAGCAGAAAGAACTTGGAAAATGGCTGACTTTGCCACAGAAATCATTGCAGAAATTAAAGAAAAATACGATGGCGAAAAGATGATCTGCGGCCTATCAGGCGGAGTAGATAGCTCTGTAGCAGCAACCATAGTCTCAAAAGCCATAGGAGATAACCTCCAATGTATCTTTGTAGACCACGGACTTTTAAGAAAAGACGAAGCCAAATCTGTAATGGAAACTTACAAAAACCTTGGCCTAAACGTCAAAATGGTAGATAAGTCCAAAGAATTTTTATCACTATTAGAAGGCGTATCAGATCCTGAAACAAAGAGAAAAATAATCGGAAACCACTTTGTAGAAGTCTTCGAAGAAGAAGCAAAGAAAATCGGTGGAGCAAGCTACCTAGTCCAAGGAACCATCTATCCAGACGTAATCGAATCTGGTAAAGATAAGGCAAGCGTAATAAAAAGCCACCACAATGTAGGCGGCCTTCCAGAAGACATGGACTTTAAAGGCCTAGTAGAGCCACTAAGATCCTTATTTAAAGACGAAGTAAGAGCAGTAGGTGAAGAAATAGGCATCCCACACGAAATGGTATGGCGTCAACCATTCCCAGGACCAGGTCTTGCCATAAGAGTAATGGGAGAAATCACAGAAGATAAGCTAAGAATAGTCAGAGAAACAGACGCTATCCTAAGAGAAGAAGTCAAAAACTTTGGCCTAAACGAAGACATTTGGCAATACTTCACAGTCTGGACCCCAATAAAAACAGTAGGAGTAAAAGGCGATGCTAGAAGCTACGACAACGTAGTAGCCATAAGAGCCGTCACATCGACCGATGCCATGACAGTAGAAGCCGCCAACCTCCCATACGACCTACTTCAAACCCTATCAAATAGAATGATAAACGAAGTAGAAGGAGTAGGCAGGATAGTATATGATATAACCAGCAAACCACCTGGAACAATCGAATGGGA
>NZ_CALGYW010000156.1 GCF_937934665.1 uncultured Anaerococcus sp. | reverse complement strand
TATTCGCGCCTTATAGGCGCTATGCAAACTACCAGCTAAGCTGGTAGTTTTGATTCCACTTAAGTAATTTTAGCGATTGAAACATATAGAAACAAATCTCTGCCTGATATGCAGGTGGAGATATTTAGATTTAGCTTTATGCACCAGACAACCTTATTACTTATGAAAAAAAGAAAATGAAATATATTTTAGGAAATCTGTAAATGCGGTAAAGTGTAACTATGATATTTAAAATTCCCTAAGGAGCTATAATGAAAATAATTATTTTGGGAGCCGGCAAAGTCGGCTCTTTTGTAACAAAAGACCTCTCAAATGAGGGACATGATATAATTGTAATTGATAAAGACAAGGAAGTTTTAGAAGAACTTCAGTCAACCAATGACGTGATGGGACTTGTTGGTGATGGCAGGGATGTGGAAGCACTAGTAGAAGCAGGTGTAAGTGATTGTGACCTATTTATTGCCATAAGCCAGTCAGACGATGTAAATCTCATCGCGTCTATTTTTGCTAAAAATTTGGGGGCTAAAAATATTATAATTAGGCTAAGAGAGCCTCGCTATGTAAAGCATAGGAAGTTTATAAGCGAGGTTACAGATGCTATGTCAATTGTAAACCCAGAATATATAGCAGCCAAGGACCTGCAAAGGAGTCTAAAATATTCCCATGCCCTAAATGTTGAGTCCTTCTTTAAAGATAGGGCCATTATGATGGAGCTAGTTATTGATGAGGGATCAGCCCTTGATGGCAAGAAGCTTTCAGATTTGACTTCTTATTCGGAAAACTACCACACCCTAATTGGTATTATAAATTCTGATGGTAGGGTAAATATCCCCCACGGTGATGATGTACTTAAAAGCGGGGATAAGATTTATATCATAGGGGCAAAAAAATCCGTAGATAGTTTTTACAGGCATGAACAAAAGGGATCCTATGATATAAAAAACGTCCTGGTAATAGGGGCAGGAAATATATCCAAATACCTAGTAGGCCTTTTACTTAAGAGAGGTTTTAAGGTGACTGTCGTAGAAATCGATAGAAAAAAAGCCGAAGACATAAGTGAAATGCACGAAGATGCTATTGTCATAAATGCTGACGGTACAAGCCCAGAAGTCCTAGAAGAACTAAGGTTAAATCATTATGATGCCCTTCTTGCCCTTACTGGTATAGATGAGGAAAATATATTGATTTCCCTCCTTGCCCAAAAATCAGGGCTTGAAAAAGTAATAGCCAAGGTAAATAGGACCAAGCTTTTAAAAATGACCGGTATTCTTGACAATGATACGACCTTCGCCCCAAAAATGGCAGCCAGCGATGTTATAAACAGAAGGGTAAGAAGTAAGGTAAATGCTAGAGGAGCTTCTATTTCTTCGCTATTTAGACTAGAAGATGGGGAGGTAGAGGTAATAGAATTTAAGGTTATAGACCATTCGAAAATCCTAGATACCCCTCTTAAAGACTTAAATATAAGAGAAGACAGTCTGGTTCTTGCTATAGACCATGGTGAAGTTGAGATAGAAATACCAAATGGTATGTCTACCATAAACTTAGGTGACTCCGTACTTGTAGCAACAACTAGCCATAGCTTCCAGGTCTTAGATGATATATTGGAGTAATTATGAATATTAAAGTTATAAATCATATCTTAGGCAGGCTCCTCCATGTCCTCGCCCTTTTAATGTTAGCGCCCCTACTAGTGGCCATAATTTATAAAGAAGGATTTAATGACAAAATATATTTCATCCTTCCGATATTAATAGCAGTCCTTCTAGGTGGGGTATTAATAAAATTTGGTGACGAATATGGTCATATTTACACAAGGGAAGCTCTTTTTATAACAGCAGCTTGCTGGGTGATTTTTTCTGTAATTGGAGCTATTCCCCTATATCTGACACCAACAAATTATCACACATTTCTTGATGCCTTTTTTGAAATGGCAAGTGGTTTTACAACATGCGGGGCATCTGTCGCCATTGATGTAGAACTTCTTCCTCATTCGATAATTTTTTGGAGGTCTCTATCCCACCTTATCGGAGGAATGGGAATCTTGGTATTTACTTTAGCGATTTTACCAAAATTCAACAAAGAATCATCCAACCTCCTCCAAGCAGAAATGCCAGGGCCATCCTTTGGAAAGCTTACACCAAAACTCGGGCAAACTGCAAGGATGCTCTACATTATCTATCTGGTAATGACAGCTATAACTGCAATTTTTTTACTTTTTGGAGGCATGAATCTTTTTGATTCTATAATATTTGCAATGGGAACTGCAGGCACAGGTGGTTTTGCCAACAAAGGCCTATCAGTAGGATATTATGATTCAAGATATATTGAAATGGTCTTATCAATTGCCATGGTCTTATTTGGAGTCAACTTCAATTTGTATTATTTTGCCCTCATAAGGTCAGCCAGAGAAAGCTTCAAATCTGAAGAACTATATTGGTATCTTGGAATAATTGGCCTTGCAATTGTAATTATTTTTGTAAATATAAGAACTTTTTATGGAAACACGGCCTATTCGCTAAGCCAGTCAGTTTTTACTGTCTCATCGATTATCACAACGACAGGCTATGTCTCAGCTGACTATGGAAATTGGCCGATGCTATCAAAGTGCATTTTGATTTTACTTATGTTTATAGGAGGGTCTGCAGGATCAACTGCAGGTGGTTTTAAGGTATCAAGATTTTTAATCCTATTTAAAACAACCATAAACCATATCAAAAGGGTAATAAATCCAAGAAGAGTTACTATCACAAAGATAGACGGAAAGAAAATGGATAAGGACTTAGAAGAAGCAGTAAATAAGTACTTGGTCCTATATATACTCCTATTTGTATTATTTATGGTCATAATAAGCCGTGATGTGGAAAACTTCGAATCAGCCTTCGCAGCTGTTGCGACAACCTTCAACAACGTAGGACCAGGCCTAAATGATTTTGGGCCAGTAAACTCATTTGCAGAAATGGCGCCTTTTTCAAAGTTCACCCTTACAATTGCTATGCTCTTTGGAAGGCTAGAACTATATCCAATGCTTTTATTATTTTCTCCTCATAGCTATAAAAAGAGGCTTAGAAGTTAAGAAAAAATTGACAGAAGTCTGAAAAGCAAGTATTATATATGAGTCGACTCAGACCTTCATAAGGAATCGAGACGATCGCTAATCCTGGAAGCGATATAAAAATGCCAGGACGAGTACAGCCGCAAGCTACTAGTGCGGTGTCTAAATATAGTAGCCGAATAAATTATAGGAGGATGAGATGAAACATCAAAAGACATGGACTGCGACTCCATCAAACATCGAAAGAAAATGGTATGTTGTTGATGCAGAAGGCATGGTTCTAGGTAGACTAGCTAGCCAAGTTGCAGCAATACTAAGAGGAAAGAACAAACCAACCTTTACTCCACACTTTGACACAGGAGATTATGTAATAGTAATCAACGCTGACAAGGTAGTGCTTACAGGTAACAAAGAAAACCAAAAAGAATACAAGAGATATTCTGGATATACTGGTGGTCTAAAAATTACTAAGTATAAAGATATGAAAGCTAAACATCCAGAAAGAATTGTAGAGCACGCAATCGTAGGAATGCTTCCACACAACAAACTTGGTCGCGCTATGGCAAAGAAACTTAGAGTTTATGCAGGTAGCGAACACGGTCATGAAGCACAATTCCCAGAAGCTTTGGATCTTAAGTAAGGAGTAAAATATGGCAGGAAACATAATTCAATCAACTGGTAGAAGAAAAACCTCTGTTGCAAGAGTGACAATGGTACCAGGAAGTGGAAATATAATTGTAAATGGAAAAGATTTAGATCAATACTTTGATTTTGAATCTCTTAAAATTGTAGCAAGAAGCCCACTAGCCCTAACAGAAAACCTAACAAGCTATGACATTAGAGTGAATGTTAATGGTGGTGGATACAATGGTCAAGCAGGAGCTATCAGACACGCAATCGCAAGAGCGCTTGTAGAAGCAAACCCTGACTATAGAATTGCCCTAAAGAGAGCTGGTTTCTTAACACGTGATTCACGTAAAAAAGAAAGAAAAAAGGCTGGTTTCAAAAAGGCAAGAAAATCTTCACAATTCTCAAAGAGATAATATACAAATACAGGTCGCAGGAATTTATGTTCTTGCGACTTTTTTATTCTAGAGGTTTATATGAACAAAATTAACTACAATAGAGTTATGGAAGATATTATAAAAAAACTTGATAAGGATGGAAAAAGGCCAAGGCTTTTACTCCAAGTATGTTGTGGTCCCTGCTCTACTCAGGTTATAGAAAGACTTAGAGACTATTTTGACATGGATTTATATTTTTACAATCCTATGATTTTTCCTAGAGAAGAGCTTGAAAAACGTGCGGAAAATTTAAAGTTGGTGGCTGAAAAATCTAAATTTGAGGGAGATGTTATAATTCCTATTAATGATATGAAAGATTTTGAAGAAGTAGCTCAAAAGAGAAAAGATGATAGGGAATTTGGCCGTGCTTGTTATGACTGTTATAAGCTTAGATTAGAGGAGACTGCTCGTCTTGCGAAGGAAAAATCCTACGATTATTTTACAACCAGCCTTTCAATTTCTCCCTATAAAAATAGTCAGTGGTTAAATGAAATTGGGGAAAATTTAGAAAAAGAATACGGGATTTGCTACCTTTATGCAGATTTTAAAAAGAAGGATGGCTATAAAAAATCAATCGAACTTTCTAGAGAGTATGGGATATATAGGCAAGAATACTGTGGGTGTATTTTTTCAAAAAATGAAATGGAAGAAAATAATTGTTAAGTTTTTTCAAAAATGGGTATCTTTATAAATAGGAGATGGCTATGAAAGACTTACTTTTAATCAAAAAATTAAATCCTATAAATGATATGGCAAAAGTTTTTCCATTCACCTTTCAGCTGGATGAAAAACTCACAAAGAAAGTTGCAATGGATATTTTTTGCGTATTAAAATCTAAGGGTATAGTAATCGAGGATGAATTTATGATTAAAGGTAAGAGCTTCACAGTCAAAATTTGCTCCAAAAATACAACACAAGTTATAAAGGAGATCTTAGCAAGGGACTTAGATATATACGGTGTATATATACCCTATGGTGAGATGCTAGAAAAAGGAGAAATAAATGAGTAAAGTATTAGATCAATTAAATGAACAAATGAACTTTGAGTACGAATCAGCTTACGTATATAAGGCAATGGCTGCTTATACAGATAGCCTAGACCTTGATGGTTTTACCCACTGGTTTGACGGCCAAGTTCGTGAAGAAATTGAACACGGCGAAAAAATGAAAGATTTCTTACAAGAAGTAGGTTATGATATTAGATATAAGGCAATAGCTGAACCAAAACACGACTATGAAAGCCTAGTAGAAGTATTTAAGGCTGCTCTTGACCATGAAAAAGAAGTTACAAGAAGGATTCACGAAATAGCAGAACTTGCTAAAGAAGAAGACGCTAGAGTTTATTCTTTCATCCAATGGTATATTGATGAACAAGTTGAAGAAGAAGACTCTGTAGCTAAGATTATAACAAGACTTGAAAGAATTAATGGTAACTGGGGTGGTATCTACATCCTTGATGGCCAACTTGGCAGAAGATAAGTTTACTAGATTAAGGGGGGTAACCCCCTTTTTTAATATTAAATTTTCTAATATAGAAGGGTTTATAAAAAAGTGAATATTAATATACTTGACATAAAACTTTAATAAATGTATAATATTATCAAAAGGAGTTAGATATGTTAAAATTACTTTTACTTATAGGAGCCTTAATGATTGGCTTTCCACTTATAATTATCTTTGCTAAATTAATTTTAGCTGTATTAGGAATTAGCCTAGGCCTTTTAAGCCTGCCACTTTTACTAGTTGGAGCTTTTTTAATCCTACCAATTGTGATCATATTTGGCTTATTTGCAAAACTTTTACCTATTGCCCTAGTAGGAGGACTTATATATATAGGATATAGATATATTACAAATAGAGAATATTATTAAAAAAAGACTAAACGATAAAATTTTATCGCTTAGTCTTTCTTTTTATAAATTTAGTACAAATTTTTCTATGGCTTCTCCAACAGCTCCGTGGTTGTTATCGTGGGTTGTAACATAGTCGGCGCTTTCTTTTACCTGAAGTCTGGCGTTTTTAACTGCAACAGACCTACCTGCTTCTTCAAGCATGGCTACGTCATTGTAGTTATCACCAATGGCTAGGACATTTTTCATATCTATGCCGTAGTGGTCACAAACTTTTTTTAGGGCTACTGCCTTATTTACTCCCTTGGCGTTTATCTCCATGTACATATTTGATGAATAGGAGATTTCTAGCTTGTAGTCAGTTAGTCTTGCTACATCAACTTCTTGGGCTTGGAGTTTGTTCATGTCTGAATTTTTTATTATTACCTTTAAGATTGTTTCATCTTTTAGAAAATCAATATTATCTGTTTCTAGTAAATTTATGTGCTCTTCTGCTATAATTGTACTATCACTTAAGTTTATACCGTATTTCTTATCTAGGGTGTAAAGGTAAAAAGTTAGATTGTTTTCATAGGCGTAGTTAAACACCCTTCTAGCATATTCAAAGTCTAAATTAAGGACATCTACAATTTCCTTAGTTTTTATATTCATTATAACAGCTCCGTTACAGCATATTAGATACCTATCGTCTGCTATAATTCCTGCTTGTTCTGGTATATCAAAAACTTCATAAGGGCCCCTGCCTGTTGCAAGCATAACTATTATACCCTTATCTATTGCTTTTTTGATAGCTTCTTTGTTTCTATCTGGTACTATACGTTCTTTGGTTATTATAGTTTCATCAATATCAGATGCAATTAATTTTATCATAGCTATCCTTATTTATAATTTTCTTTAAGAAACTTGATTATATCGTCTGATTCATAGAGGTACTCACCATCGTGGTAGAGGCATGGAACTTGTCTTTTGCCACCTTTTTCTATAAGTTCTAACATAGCATCTCTATCTTCATTTATGTTTACTAGTGGTATATCTATATTGTTTTCTTTCATGAAATCTTCAACTTTTTTACAAAATCTACATACTGTTCCAACATATAACTTGTAATCTTTCATAGTCACTCCTTTTTTTATAAAATACTTTTAATTAGTCTCTGTTATGGTATATTATACTAATGATAAGAAACTTTTTAAAGGCGGTACAATGAAATCGAAAATAATGACTTTTATAAGATTTGTCCTAATTTTGATTATCTTAGCCTGCATTGCTATTTTAGGCAAGAGAGGGCTTGATTATTGGACAAATATGAAAAACAATAGATACATTGAAAACCTATCTAAGGAAGCAGAAGCGGATGTAGACGGTGACATTAATAGTAAAGAAGAAGGCGGAGACAATGTAGATCCCCTAGCTAGGCTTGAGAAAGTTCACCTAAGTCTTTTAGGCAAATTAAAAGAACAAAACTCTGATGTTATAGCAGTAATAGAAATCCCTGGCACTGGTATAAAGTATCCTATTCTTCAAGGTCCTGATAATGATTTTTACCTAAGAAAAGGTTTAAATAAGGAGTATGACATAGCAGGTTCTATCTTTATGGATGTATATAATTCACCTGATGTGACAGACGATAATTCTGTAATATATGGTCACCACCTAGAGATTGATTCTATGTTTACGCCCCTTGACCAGTATAGAAAACAAGAATTTGCAGAAAAAAATAGGACTATCTATTTAACTACTGATGAGGGTCTAAGGGTTTATGAAATATTTTCAGCCTATGGAATCCCTTCAGACTATGACTATAGGACCCTGGATTTTACCTATGAGGGAGATAAGGTGCCTTATTATAATAAATTAAGGTCAAACTCTGAAGTTGATTTAGATACTAGGCCCTTTACTGAAAAAGATACAATTATTACCCTATCTACCTGCCAATATGATTATGATGACCAAAGACTTGCGATTCACGCAGTTAGGATTAGATAATGAGATATCAAACAAGTGAAAAAAGAAAATTAAATATCAAAGAAACTCCTGAGGGACTTATCTTAAGGGAGGATTCTTTCAAAGTTGACCATATTTTCGAATGTGGTCAATGTTTTAATTTTAGAAAAAACGAAGATGGATCTTACACAGCAGTTTTTTTAAGAAAAATAATAAATCTGCTTGAGTGTAAAGACTACACCCTAATCCGCAATGTAAGCCTAGATGAATTTTATGAAGTGTTTTACGATTACTTTGACCTAGGTACAGACTATAATGCTATAAAAAATACCTTGTCAGATTCAGAAATACTAAAAAAAGCAACTGACTATGGCTACGGTATTAGGATTTTAAACCAAGAATTATTTGAAACTACAATTTCTTTTATAATCTCAGCCAACAATCAAATACCTAGGATAAAAAAAGCAGTAAGGATAATCTCTGAAAGATACGGTGACTACCTGGGAGAATATATGGGAGAAGAGTATTACTCCTTTCCAAGACCGGAAGTCTTAGCCAAGGTAGACCCACTTGATTTAAGAGAATATGCCAGAGTTGGTTTTCGTGATGTAAGGATAGTTGAAACTGCTCAGGCCTTTGTGGATGGATTTTTAAATTTTGAAGATGAAAAAGACTTATCTGACAAAGACCTCCACAAAAAGCTCAAAGAACTTCCTGGTATTGGGCCAAAGGTTGCTGATTGTATCATGCTTTTTGCCTACCACAGGAGAGAGACCTTCCCTGTTGATGTTTGGATAAAAAGAGTAATGGAGACCTTATTTATCGGCAAGGAAGTTCCTAAAAAACAAGTAGATGACTACGCTAGGAAAATCTTTGGCGACCTTGCTGGCTACGCCCAGCAGTACCTATTTTATTATGGAAGAGAAAATGCTATAGGAAAATAGGAGATTAATATGAAATATAAGGAAAAACTAAAGTAAGGACTGATTTTCGGCTTTGGTTTTGGAGTATTGTTATTTTTAACAACTAGAAACTTTATGTATTTCGTAGCAGGATTTTTAATAGGCTTTGCTGTCGGCGGAAAGATAGATATAAAAAAATAAAACAAAAAGAGTTGAATCTCAAGGGAAGATTCAACTCTTTTCTTTATCCCTAAATTTTTATAGGGCTTTTATTATCTCAAAAAGCTCTTTGGCTGATTTTAGTGGCCCATCTGTTTCCATGCCGGAAACTCCTAGTTGGGTCTTTATCTGACCAACTTTTTTCTTATTTTCAAAAAGCTTAGCGAAGTAGGTGTCAATTAGCTTATCACAAGTATCTTGTTTTTGGTAAGGACCAAATGGATTTGCGAAGTAAGATTCTACAAGACCTGTTTCTGTGGTTGTGCCCTTGGCAAACCTTGCTCCCCTTTTAAAAATCTTTATAGCTTCTTTTTCGTCATCGATAATAGAAATAGAGTTCTCACCCTTTTCTAGTTTGTCGTAGTTATTTGCATAGAGGAAGAAGTCAACTTCATAGCCTTCCATGATTTGGCTGTAGTCTGCAACTGGCATGATTAATCTTGCATTTGTCTTATCTGGGTTCATAAAGATGGACCTATCTATTTGTTTAAAGGCGTAGCCTGCATCTAGGTCATCTAGCCTTACAAAGGCACCGATTTCTGTACCGTAAGCCAAAACTTTATCATCTTTTAGTCTAAAAGTACCCATATCGTCAAAGATAACGGTCATGTCTTTGATGTAGTCTTTGGCAAGGGTTCTGAAAGCTTCGATTGACTCGCTCTTACCAGCTCCAGAGTCTCCAAGGATAACTACATTGGCAGTCTTTCCGTTTTGTAAAACTACATTTACCCCTGCTCCGTGGATAGGGAGGTAGGATTTTTTCATGGAGATTATATTTGAAAGTGTTAGGCACATTTTCTTTAGATAACCAAAGTAATCTTTCTTATCTGTATAGTTTACATAGCCTATTAGAAGGCCGTTTTTATTTTCATAAAATACGTTTTGATCTTTAGAATTTTCTCCACCGAATAAATAAATGGCATCTGGCCTTTTGCTTAAGATTTCATCTTCCTCTGCAAGGTCAAATAAGTTTGAAGCTGAGATACCATGGGTTATTAGGTTTTGGTGGAAGTAGATATAAATGAGGTTATCTCCTACCTTGGCAGGGTAGCATAAAAACTCATCAGTATCTACTTTTAGACCTTCTATAGGATTTTTGAAAACTTCCTTAAAGAACCCGTCCCTCTTGTTACTTTTGGTGTAGGTTATGTAAGGAGTTTCGATCATAACCTTGGTTATAAAAGGTATTTCATTTAAATATTGAAGCTCTTCTGGATAATTTATATCAAAGTTTTTAACAATAACTGAGGCGTTGGCTCCAGCTGGTACTTGTCTAAAGACTCTAGGAGTAATTCCTGTAACA
Organism: uncultured Anaerococcus sp.; assembly: GCF_937934665.1. Classification (GTDB taxonomy): domain Bacteria; phylum Bacillota; class Clostridia; order Tissierellales; family Peptoniphilaceae; genus Anaerococcus. Next base: position 12,758 of record NZ_CALGYW010000156.1, on the reverse strand, counting down.
GAAAATTCTGCTTTTCTATATATATCAAGAATGAGGTCTTTGAAATTGATATTTGCTGATAGGAAATTCTCTACCTCTAGGCCTCTTTCGTAGTCGGATTGCTCGATTATTGTATATCTTTCAAGTTTTCTCCAGTAGTCGTAGATATCTTCTACTATCCTAATAAGGGCTTCTCTTTCCTTGTCTAAATCATGGTATTTGTTGATTTTTTCAGAAATCTCATCAAGGCTCATTACAGTTAAAATCTTTGTAATATCCCTTATCTCTCCTGCAAGGATTTCTATATCGCTAGCTCTGAAAAATTTTTCTAGGTAGGTATATATTCTAGTTTGATTTTCCTTATGATAGCTTACAAAAGAGCAAATTACTTCAAAAAATCCTTGGCTTTTTAGTAGGTCATCTGTGTCATTAAAAAAGGCCTTTGAAAAGTTAATCACGGCCTTATTGTTTGAAATATTTATATCTTTTTTCATATAAACCCCTTTTCTTATTCTTATTTAGTATTCTACTACAATTTTAGACAAACACTAATTGAATAAGCACCATATAGATGAAAGTTCCTACAGATATGGATAGAAAGAGTTTTTTAAATTTTGCATGGAGGATTATAGCTGATGCACTTGCTATTATTTCTGGTAAACCATAGGGATAGGCAAGGAGGTTTATGTTTCTAAGGGCAAAGACCACTAGAAGGGGCATAAGGGCAAAGGGTAGGTATTTGCCAAAGTATTTTATTAGGTCTGGAAGTTCTCTTCTTGAGAAAAAGAAAAATGGGGTAGACCTAATGAAAAAAGTTGTGAGGGTTGATGCTAATACTAAGAGTAAAATTCTAGTCATTTTTTTCCTCGATTCTTTCTCTAAGACCGTAAAGGCTTAGGACTATTAAAAGTAGGGCAGGGATCATAAAATTGTCTGGTTTAAAGATCAAAAGGGCAATTATTGAAAGCGCAAGACCTATTTTTAGTGGCTTGTGGTTTGGGGTAGAGAAGTATTGCTCTACTAATAAAACTAGGAATAAAGCTGTTAGGACAAAGTCCATACCCATGGTATTGAAACTAATTAGACCTCCAAGTAAGGCTCCTATGTAGGAAGCAAGGGCCCAAACTAAGTAGTTTATAACTCCTATAGCTAGGAAAAAGTCAGACCTATTTACATCTTCTGGGGCCTTGATTGATGTATCAAGGGCGAAGGTTTCATCTGATAGGGTTAGGATAAAAAGAAATTTGCTTCTTGAATTTTTGTATTCTTTTAATAAACTTACTCCATAAAACATCATCCTAATATTTACCGATAGGGTTAGGATAATAATTGCAATAATTGAAATATCAGTTTTAAGCAGGGGTAAGATTACAAACTGCATGCTACCAGCATACATGGTCAGCGACATAAGAGGGGCAAAAATCGGATTAAATCCAGCTTGGCTTACCATTATGCCGTAGGTTATTCCCAAAAACATATAACCAATTATAACGGGTATAGTATAAGGGAAGGCTTTTTTAAATGCTTTTTTCACAGGTTTTCCTTTCTTATGAGGATTTTGTAGGGCTTTTATTTAAATATTTGTTTATATTTTACTTAGCACTTACAAGTGATTCAATAAATTACATTTATTTTAACATATATTTTCAAAAAGTAAAGGATAGTTTGAAATTAGGCATTTAACTTGTATAATATAGCAGGTTAAATTAGAAAAACATCACAAGTTTTTATAAAATTGAAATGGAGAAATCATGAAAAATTATGATATTATAGTTGTTGGAGCAGGAGCTTCTGGAGCTTTCCTTGCTTATGAGCTTACAAAGTTAAATACAGATAAAAAGGTCCTTGTAATTGATGGAGGACGCAAGGTAGAAAATAGGACTTGCCCTATAACAGATGGCAAGGTTGAACATTGTATAGGATGTAAACCATGCAATATCATGTACGGTTTTGGTGGAGCAGGAACCCTATCAGATGGTAAATACAATATCACTACTAATTTTGGTGGAGACCTTCATCGCTATATAGGTGAAAAAAAGGCCATGGAGCTTATGGAGTATGTAGACAGTGTCCTTATGAGTTTTGATGGTGGAGATGACCTTGAGCTTTATAGCACAGATAAAAATGACCTAAAGACAAAGTGTCTTCGTTATGACCTTCACTTGCTTGATGCTAAGGTTCGTCATTTTGGTACAGATAGGAATAAAATAATCCTTCATAGGATCTATGAATATGTAAAAGATAAAATTGATTTTGAATTTTCTACTATGGTAGAAGACGTAGATTATGAAGACGGAAAATACATAGTAAAAACTGATAAGGGTGATAAATACTCATCTAATGACTTAGTCCTTGCTGCAGGTAGGTCTGGATCAAGGTGGATAGGTGATGTTTGTGATAAGTTTGGTATAAAATCAAAGAGAAATAGGGTTGATATAGGTCTTAGGATAGAAGTGCCAGCTGAGGTATTTAAGCACATAACAGATGATGTTTATGAGGCAAAAATTATGTATCAAACCAAGCAATACAATGATATAGTAAGGACTTTTTGTATGAACCCTTACGGCCATGTGGTAACAGAAAATACCAACGGCATCCTTACAGTAAATGGTCACTCCTTTACTGATCCTAAGCTTCAATCAGAAAACACAAACTTCGCCCTCTTAGTTACCAATAGGTTTACAGAACCATTTGAAGATTCTAATGAATATGGTGAATCAATAGCAAAACTATCTAATATGCTAGGTGGTGGAGTATTGATGCAAAGATTTGGGGACCTTGTTAAGGGTCGTCGTTCTTCTGATAGAAGGATGGAAAAGTGCTTCACTAAGCCAACTATGAAGGCAACTCCAGGAGACCTTTCCCTAGTTATGCCAAAAAGGCAATTAGATGACATAATAGAAATGATCTACCAATTAGATAAGATAGCCCCAGGTATGGCCAACGACGATACACTTTTATATGGAATCGAAGTTAAGTTTTATAACTCAGAGATAGAAGTTGATGATAAATTTGAATCAAACCACAAGGGACTTTACTGTATAGGAGACGGATCTGGTGCAACTCATTCCCTATCACAAGCATCAGCCTCTGGGGTTGAAGTAGCGAGGGCTTTAGCTTAATGAAATACTTTTACGAACAAATAAAAAAAGAAAATGGCATAGTAATGAGGGGTGTGGTAAACACTCCAGATGACTTTGATGAAAATAAAAAATATCCAACTGTAATAATAATTCACGGTTTTGGAGGAGATAGGAATGGTAGCATAAACTTTAGGCTAAACCATGCCAAATACCTTACAGATAGGGGCTTTGTAGCAATAAGGTTTGACTTTTCTGGCTCAGGCGAATCAGATGGAGACTTTTATGATATGACTGTAAGTCGTGAGGAGAGGGAACTTGAGCTTATAAATGATTTTGCCAAGATGAAATACTATGTTGACAATGATAAGCTCTACTGGATAGGTCACTCTCTTGGTGGGGTCTTATCAAGTCTTCTTGCCTACAAATTAAAACCTAAGGCCATGGTTCTACTTGCTCCAGCTAGTGATATGAATAATAAGGACTACCTAAAAGTCATGGCAAAAACAGTATTTGAAGGAGAAGTTAAAGAAAATAGCAAGATTGAAAATAATATGCCTTTTGAAAGTCTAGTTTCTAAGGTTAATGAAGCGGACATAGGAGGGGTAAAAATTAATATAAACTTCCTAATAGACTTTATCAAAAAAGACATATATGGCTCAGCAAAAAAATATGAAGGAAATGTTTTAATCATAAGAGGAACTGGGGATAGCCTAGTATTTATAGATTCGAATGAAAAACTTAGGGATGCCTTCAAAAACGCTAGATATTTTGAAATTGAAGGAGCTGACCACTCATTTACCAATGAGGATCAAAGGAATATCCTTTACGAAATGTCCTATAAGTTCTTAAATGAAAATTAATTGCCACGAAAGTGGCTTTTCCTTTGCAAAAAAAGATGAAAAGAGTCAAAAATCAGTTATAATATCATTATGGAAAAAATACTAATTACAACAAGCTTTGGTCTAGAAAGCCTGGTTAAGTTTCAACTTAAAGACATGGGCTATAAGGACTATAAAGTAAGTGATGGACTAGTTTGCCTAGAAGGCGACTTATCCGACCTAGCAAAATTAAATACAAACTTAAAGCATGCCGACAGGGTCTACCTAGAACTAGCGAGTTTTAAGGCTATGGATTTTGAAGAGCTTTTTGAAAATGTAAATAAAATAGCCTGGCAGGATATCCTTAATGAAGATAGCAATTTTTTGGTAAATGCAAGGACTTATAAGTCAAAATTATTTTCTCTAAGATCCATCCAATCTATTAGCGAAAAAGCTATAATAGATAAATTAAAAGCCACCTATCATAGGTCTTTTTTTGAAAAAACTGGTGAAAGGGTCAAGATAGAAGTAATGCTTGATAAAAACACAGCTAGGATATGCCTGGATACATCAGGCGAGGGTCTTCACAAAAGAGGCTACAGGGAGGGAAGCGTAAAGGCACCCCTTAGGGAAAATCTCGCAGCAGCCCTGGTAGACCTTTCTTTTTATAATCCTGATAGGTTCTTATTTGATGGATTTTGTGGCTCAGGCACAATACTTATAGAAGCTGCAAGGATTGCCCGCAACATAGCACCTGGTATTGACAGGGACTTTGATTTTACCAAGTTTAAGTTTATAGATCCAAAATACTTTAAGGATAGTAAAAAAGAAGCTATGGAAAAAATCGACTATTCTAAAAAGTTAAATATCCTAGGAGCTGATATATCCGGAAGGGCAATCACCCTTGCTAAGCAAAATGCTATAAATGCTGGGGTTGAGGAAGATATTTCCTTTATAACTAGAGATTTTGGGCAAGTTGCAATAGCCGATGATTACGGGGTCTTTATTTCAAATCCACCTTATGGGATGAGGTTATCAGAGACAGACCTAGCTGATATTTATAATAAAATAAATAGCAAATTAGCTAAGTTAGATACCTGGTCACTTTACTTTATAACAGTGGACGAAAAGTTTGATAGGAAATTTAAGAGAAAATTATCTAAGAAAAGAAAATTATACAATGGTGGTCAAAAGGTAGATTTTTACCAATATTTTGGCAAGAGACCAGACTAAGGAGGACGTCATAACCGAAGAAAGTAATAAAAGGAAGGGTAGGGGACTTACCCTAGCGCTTCTTATAATAATAGCAATTTATTTAATAGTTACAGTAATATTTAGTTTCATAGCCCTTCCAAATACCCAAGTAAATGGAAGAAATATTTCTTATGCATCAAAGGAAGAGGCTCTTAGAAAACCATCAGAACCTTTTACAATTGATATAATAGGAAGAGATGAAAGAAAAGCAAGCCTTGACCTAAAAGATTTTGACTATAGTGCAAGCATTCCAAAGTCAGCATCTATAGATCAAAATCCATTCAAGTGGCCACTTGCCTTTTTAAATATAGCAAACGATGATTTTACCTTTGACTACAATGTAAAATATGATGAAGAAAAGCTTGATAAAAACCTTAGGGGCCAAGCCCTCCTAGCCAAGATAAAGGAGCCTGTAAATGCTAGCCTTAAATATGAGGGTGGAGAATTTAAGATAATCCCAGAAGAGATGGGCAATAAAATCGACTACGGCAAACTTAACAAAAAGGTCAAGGATGCTATCTATAACCACAAAGAAGAAATTGTCCTAGAAGAGGATGACTATATAAATCCAACAGTTAAAAACAACTCTAAAGAACTTGCTAAGCTCCTAGAAGATGGGAAAACAATCGAAAATATGAAAATCGGTTTTAATTTTAATGGTTTTGACTTTAAACTTGAAGGTGAAGAGTTAATCGATATGTTCGATAACGATAAGGGTAGTTTTGAACTTAACTATGATAAACTAACAGCCTATGTAGATGATATAGCAGATCAAACTGATACCTACGGCAAAAATAGGACCTTCAATGCAACAGGCATAGGTAAGATCACTGTAAATCCAGGTGTTTACGGTTTTATCCTAGATGTGCCAGCAACAGTTGATAAGGTATATGAGCTTGTAAATACGAGAAAGTCAGGAGATATAGAACCTGTCTATGAAAGAGTAGGCTTTAGAAGAGAAGATGATGGAACTGATCTAGGTTCTACCTATGTAGAAGTAGATGTTTCCCGTCAATATATGTGGCTATATCTAGATGGGGAAGTTGCTCTAGAAACTTCTATAGTAACAGGTATGCCAAATACTACCCAGTGGGCAACCAATGTTGGTGTTGGTTCAATTCTATCAAAAACACCTAATACAACCCTAAGAGGGGATAGTTTTGATGGATCAAGATATGCAACCCCTGTTAAATACTGGATGCCAATTGGTTGGGATGGAGAAGGCTTCCACGATGCACCTTGGAGAGGTGGTTTTGGTGGAAATATTTACTACTCAAATGGTAGCCACGGTTGCTTAAATATGCCACCAGCTATGGCAGGTAAACTCTTTGAACTTGTTCCTCACGGAGCTCCAGTAGTAGTTTACGAATCAAGCACAAGTAACAGCCCAGCTATGAGCTATTAGGAAATAAAAATGATTGAGATAAAGAATGTAACCTATACCTATCCAAGTCTTAACGAGGATGGCGAGGGCAAAACTGCCCTGGATGATATATCCATAGAAATAAATAAGGGGGAATTTGTGGCTATTTTAGGCCACAATGGGTCCGGCAAATCTACTATGGGCAAACTTTTAAATGCTCAGATAAAACCAACTAAGGGAGAAATCTTAGTTGATGGTATATCAAGCTCAGATGAGGGAAGCGAGTGGGACATAAGAAAAAAATGTTCCATGGTTTTTCAAAATCCAGATAATCAAATGGTAGCAACTACAGTTGAAGAAGAAGTAGCCTTTGGACCAGAAAACTTAAGAGTAGAGCATCCCGAGCTTAGAGAAAGGGTAGATAGGGCTATAGAGCAGGTAGGTATGACAGATTTTAAACACAGAAATCCATCGAACCTATCTGGTGGCCAAAAACAAAGAGTATCTATAGCAGGGGTGATTGCTATGCTATCAGACTATATAATCTTTGATGAGCCAACAGCCATGCTAGATCCCCAAGGTAGGAAGGATGTAATAGAACTTATCAAAAGTTTGAATAAGGACTACAATAAGACAATAATTTACATCACCCATTACATGGAAGAGGCTGTCCTTGCCGATAAAATCGTAGTTTTAGATAATGGCAAAAAAGCTCTGGAAGGAAATAGCAGGGAAGTTTTCTCCCAAGTTGAGAAGATGAAAGACCTAGGTCTTGCTGTACCTCAGGTAACAGAAGTGGCCTACGGTCTTAGACAAAAAGGAATAAAATTTGACAGACTTCCCCTAACTGTTGAGGAGTTTTTAGAAAGCTTATGAAAATAGAAATAAAAGACGTTGATTATATCTACAATGAGGGCCTACCTAACGAGGTCTATGCCCTTAAGGATATAAATGTAGAAATAAATAGCAAGGAAATAATCGGCCTTATAGGACAGACTGGATCGGGTAAATCTACCCTAGTCCAGCTTTTAAATGGTCTTTTAATTCCAACAAACGGAGATGTTATAATTGACGGGGTAAATTCTAAGGAAAAGAGCAAGAGAAAGGCTGCCAGATTTAAGGTAGGACTTGTCTTTCAATACCCAGAAAATCAATTATTTGAAGAAACTATAGCCAAAGACATAGCCTTTGGTCCTAAAAATATGGGCCTAAAGGATGACGAGATAGATAAAAGGGCAAAATCTGCCATGGGAAAAGTCGGTCTAGACTACGAGACCTACAAGGATGTTTCACCCTTTGAAATCTCAGGTGGTCAACAAAGAAGGGTAGCTGTAGCAGGGATTTTATCAATGAATCCAAAGGTTTTAGTCCTTGATGAGCTGACAGCAGGCCTTGACCCAATTGGTAGGGAAGAAATTTTTAATGAACTTATGAAAATTTATAAGGCAGATGACGAACTAACAATTGTCCTTGTAAGCCACTCTATGGAAGACGTAGCTGAATACGTTGATAGGGTAATAGTTATGAATGGTGGAGAAGTTTATTCAGACAAGTCTACCTTTGATACATTTACATCTGTAGACCTTGATACCATAGGTCTTGATGTACCCCAAATAACCAAGTTTATGAGAGCCTACAAAAAGCAAAACCCGGATGTAGATGAGAAGATTTACACAGTTGACGGAGCTATAGAAGAACTTTACAAACACCTAGGAGGAGAAAATGGCTAATATAACAATAGGTCAATACCTACCTTTTGATAGTTTTATCCATAAGCTTGATCCTAGGGTAAAAATTGTAGGAGTATTTTTATATATAATTACCATATTTTTTGTAAAGGACTTTGTGACTTATATTCCCTTTGTTGCCCTTTTGGTTATAATGTTGGTAGTAGCAAAGATACCTTTTAAGGCTATCTTAAAATCGCTTAAGCCCTTGGTTTTTATAATTGTTCTTACTGGGATAATTAACTTAATTACAACACCAGGTAAGGAAATTTTTACCATATGGAAATTTTCTATTACAGAAGAAGGTGTGTATAGGACCGCCTTTACTATTTTAAGGTTGGTTTTAATCATTCTTTCAACATCAATCCTTACCTACACCACAAGTCCCATGGAGCTAACCTATGGTCTTGAAAAACTATTTACACCTCTTAAGAGATTTGGTTTTCCAGCAGGTGAGCTTGCCATGATGATTTCTATTTCCCTAAGGTTTATCCCAACTTTATTTGATGAAGCAAACAAGATAAAGATGGCCCAAATGGCAAGGGGCGCTGACTTTGAATCAGGAAATATCATAGATAGGGCAGTATCCATGATCCCACTTTTAGTTCCTTTATTTATAAATGCCCTAAAAAGATCAGGAGATCTTGCAACAGCTATGGAAGCAAGACTCTATAGGATAGGCGAAGAAAGAACAAAGCTAAATGAAATTCACATGTACAAAAAAGATTGGATTTCTATAATTGGATTTGCAATTTTCTGTCTAGTGATAATTGTTCTGTATTTTGTATGATAAAAAACGTGCTAGTAGAACTTGCCTTTGATGGCAGGGATTTTAAGGGTTACCAATATCAGATAGACCAAAGGACAGTTGAGGACGAGATAAAAAAAGCCATCCATGAGGTAACTGGTGAGGATAATAGGATAATAGCATGTGGGAGGACAGATAGAGGAGTCCACGCTAGAAGTTTTTATGTAAACTTTCTAACAGCGTCTTCTGTTAGTCCTAGGGGTTTTGCCTACCACATCCAGCCTCATTTACCGGAAGATATCCTAGCCCTATCATCAAAAAAAGTAGACCTTGGTTTTCATGCGAGGTTTTCTTGTAAGTCGAAAACTTATAAGTATATCATTAATCAAGAAAAAAATCCTCACCCAATCTATAGGTCTTATATGGAAAATATTACCTACAAATTTGATTATGATAAGCTAGGTCAGGGTCTAGAAGTTCTTAAGGGAGACCATGATTTTAGACTCTTTATGAAAGAAGATAAAAACCTTGATATCAATACCCATAGAAGGATTGATGATTGTTATTATAAAAGAGAAAAAGCTAGGCTTGAGATTTTCTTTAAGGCAGAAAGCTTTCTTCATAACCAAGTAAGGATTATGACAGGAAGCCTAACAGAACTTGCAAGGGGCAAGATAAGTCTTTCTGACTTTAAAGCTTATTTTGATCCAAAGTCTAAAGTGCGAGCAAACCCAGCCCTTAGCCCAGCTGGTCTCTATCTTTGGGAGGTAGAATATTGATAGTAATTGATTTAATAAAGGAGCTTAAGGCTCTTATAATTTTAATATTTTGTACCTTGGCTGTATTTTTTGTAAGGGATACTTACCTTACGATTCTTTTAGCTGTAATATCTGTCTTCCTTTTTGGACTTAGTTTTTATATAAGAAAAAATAATCTACTTATAAGTAAGAATATTTTTTACCTAATAATTGCAAGTGTTAATGTATTTACTTTGCTTTTTGTGATACAATATTTAATGCAAGGAGAAATATCTTCTGAACTTTTAAAAAAAGTCTTTAGTATTTTTATGGACAAGGAAGGGACTGTTTTTTATATAGAATGGCTGTTTTTCCTGACATCTGGACTTATAATTTTAGAAAAATTAGGTGGTGGCAAGAGTGGACGATAAAAAAATTAAGATTGATGAAAATTTAATCGAAGATAAGCAAAATAAAAAAGAAAATAAGACTCATAAGAAAGAAAGGCCAAGTGCCTTTAGTCGACTAGAAGAAATTAATAAAAGGAATTTAATTTTCGGTCTAATAGGGGTGGTATTAATTGGGTTGGTAATCTTTATGATATCATCAAAAAAGAACGACTCTATCCAAAATGCAGCAACAACTAGTCAAATAGACGAAAATTCCTACAACCAATCCCGCATAATGAGGGTTGACCTAAATAAGATAAAGTCAATAGATTTTGACCTGGGAACATCAGATGTTAGAATTCAAAGGTCAAATACCAACCCTTATATAGAATATACTGAGTTATTTAGGGGAGAAGAGAATGCCTATAAGCTAGATGTTAGTTTTGAGGAAGGAGTCCTCAAGCTAAAAAACAAGGTAGAGGGCAAGGAACTTTACATGAAGGATAAAATTCCTATAGTAAGGATTTTCCTCCCATCAGAAGGTGGTATCGAAGAAATTAAGGGAACAATTGGAGCTGGAGATGTAAAAATTGATGACCTTGAGGTAAAAAACTTCGATCTAAGGATAAAAAGTGGTAATATTAGCCTAAACAATGGATTTTTCCAGGGTTCTATTAAAAACGAATCTGGATCTATAAATCTAGATAAAAGTGAATTATCAAATACCAAACTTTCTACAGTAACAGGTGATATTATAGTTAAGGAATCAAAACTTGGAAACAGGCTTGATTTCACCACATCTACTGGAGATATTTTAGTAGAGTCTAAAAACACAATCGACAATTATAATATAAATGCAATCTTAGAAGTAGGAAATTTTGTTTTAGGAAATATTTCTTATAGGAATATCAAAGATGGCTACCAATCTGATAACAAGGCCAAATACAATATTGACCTTAGGACCAAGATAGGAGATATAGTCTTTAATAGAGGAGAGGGAGCTGTCCTTGAAAATGAAGAGTATCTTACAAACGACACCAAGGTCAAAAAAGGCGAGGAAAATGCCCTAGAGAGAAATGTAACTAGGACTGAAAAAGAAAACAAGAAACGTAAGGAAAAAGAAGAAAATTCTGAAGATAGTCTAGAAGATGATTCGGATGAAGATTCTCTTGAAACTACTATAGAGGAAGAAAATAATTAGGTCCTAGGACTTAATTATTTTTTTTGATAATAATATGACAGATAAAATAAGCAAAAATTTAAAAAAATATTTCGGCTTTGACTCCTTTAGAGAGGGTCAAAGAGAAATTATAGAAAATATTCTTGATGGTAGGGATGTCCTAGGGGTTTTACCAACAGGGGGTGGCAAGTCTATATGCTACCAGCTTCCAGCCCTTATGAAAGATGGGCTAACCCTTGTTATATCTCCCCTAATTAGTCTTATGAAAGATCAGGTTGACGCCCTAAGAGAAGACGGTATAAATGCAAGCTTTATAAATTCTAGCCTTGATTATGAAAGCTATATAGATACATTAAATGAGGTAAGGGATGGCAAAATAAAACTCTTATACATATCGCCAGAAAGACTAGAAAATGAGTTTTTTAGAGAATTTTTAAAAGATATAAAACTTGCCTTTGTGGCAGTTGATGAGGCTCACTGTATATCCCAGTGGGGTCACGACTTCAGGCCATCTTATAAATTAATAGCAGACTTATATGATATTCTAGGGAAAAATTTACAAATAGCAGCCTTTACAGCTACAGCTACTAAGGAAGTTAGGGATGATATTATAAAAAATCTCGCCCTTAAAGACCCTTTTGTAAAGGTAACAGGCTTTGATAGGCCAAACCTCAAATTTTTAGTAAGAAAACCCAAGGATAAGTTAAAATTTTTGAAAGACTATTTAGAAGGCCGTCAAGGTCAGTCGGGTATTATCTATGCTTCCACTAGAAATAGGGTTGATAAAATAGAAAGAAACCTAAAGGCTTTAGGTCTAAAGGTTACTAAATATCATGCAGGTCTTAGTGAAGAAGAGAGAAAAAAAGCCCAGGAAGACTTTATCTTTGATAAAAAAGACCTAGTTGTAGCTACAAATGCCTTTGGTATGGGAATAGATAAGTCAAATGTTAGCTTTGTTATCCACTATAATATGCCCAAAGATATGGAATCCTACTACCAAGAGGCAGGCCGTGCTGGTCGTGACGGTGAGGATGCTGATTGTATATTGCTTTATTCAGCCCAGGATATAATAATAAATAAGCATCTTATAAATCAAAGTATGAACCTAGCCTACAAAAGAATCCAGCTTGAAAAGCTTCAAACAATCATAAATTATGTAAATACCAGCCAGTGTTTAAGGGCCTTTATCCTTGATTATTTTGGCCAGGACTACGAGGGGGCGTGCGATTTTTGTTCAAACTGCTTAGATGATATAAAAAAAGAAGATAGGACAGTTGATGCTCAAAAAATCTTATCCGCAATTTATAGGCTTGATCAAAGGTATGGGATAGGTACAATTGTAGATTGTTTAAAGGGCTCTAAAAATAAAAATGCCAGGGAAAAAAATCTTGATAAGGTTTCTACCTACGGTCTTATGAAGGATAAAAATGCAAAGGAGATTAAGGATTTGATAGGGGTCCTAGTGGCAGATGGTTATATC
>NZ_CALGYW010000155.1 GCF_937934665.1 uncultured Anaerococcus sp. | reverse complement strand
AAATGCTTAGCTTGGCTTTTATAATACCCTTTTTTCTGAAGCTAGGGCTAAAATTTTAACTTCTTTAACATTTTTCTCTTCCAAAACTTTTATCATTTCAAGAGAGGTATTTCCCGTTGTAACAAGGTCATCAATTATCAAAACTGATTTGCCAGTAAGATCTTTCTTTAAGCTAAAAGCTCCAATAAGATTTTTAGACCTGGCTTCCTTACCCAAATCATGTTGGGCCTTGGTATCTTTTATTTTTTCAAATTCATCAAGATAAGTTGGGCTTATTTTACCTATAAAATCATCTGTAATCATTCTAATATGATCAAATCCCCTATTTATAATAGTCTTTTTAGATGAAGGAGCTGACAGAATATAGTCTACATCAAAAAGATTTTTATCCATTCCATAATCATAGATCATCTCTGCAAAAATCCTAGAAAATTCTGTCTTTCTTTCAAACTTATACTTAGCAATCATTGCCTTAAAAAACTCATTATAAAAATAAATAGCATAGCACTTATATCGAGTAAGTAAAAATCTATTATCCACATAATCGAGTCTATCATAGCAATCCCTGCAGAGATCGTACTTATAAATGTATTCACTCTGGCAAAAAGAACAGGTATTTTTATCTAAAAACAAATAATCAATCAGCAAGAATAGTCTCCATTTCTCCTATCCAGTAACTAAGGTTTGAGTTTCTATCGTTTGACCTGTTATTATCAACCATTTTCTTTATATAGCGTTTATCTCCAAGTAAAATCACAAGTTTTTTAGCCCTGGTAACTCCCGTATAAAGGAGATTTCTAGTTAAAAGCATGGGAGCAACCTGCATCATAGGAATAATCACACACTTAAATTCAGAACCTTGAGACTTATGGACTGTAATAGCATAGGATAGGTCTAAATCTTTTATATCTTCTTTCTTATACTTTACAATTTTGCCATCATCAAATTCTACCTCTAGGCTCTCTTCATCCGTATCTATGTCAGTAATGATACCAATATCCCCATTATAGACTCCATCATCGTTACTTACATTGTTTATGGCCTTTAAATCATAATTATTCCTAACCTGCATGACCTTATCGTGGAGTTTAAAAGTGCGCTCATTTATTTTTAAGATGGTTTTTTCCTTATTTACAGCTTCTTGGATAGACCTATTAATAGCATCTACTCCCCAACTCGTTTTCCTAGATAGGGCTAGGACTTCAATATCTTTTATAGGATCAAGCTTATAAAAACCAGGAAGCCTATCTTTAATTAAATCCAAAAGCACCCTGTTAAAGTCACGGCCATTTGCATTTATAAAGAAAAAATCCTTGTCAGGTTGGTTTAAAACTGGGTATTTTCCCTCATTTATCCTATGAGCATTGACGATAATATTTGACTGGCCTGCCTGCCTAAAAATTTTCTTAAGTTTAATTGATTCGGCCTTAGACTCAATAATATCCGCGAGTACATTTCCTGCCCCTACAGATGGCAATTGGTCACTATCTCCAACTAGGATTAGGGAAGTTTTTTCACCTACAGCATCTAGAAGATTTTTCATCAACAAAATATCGACCATGCTCATCTCATCGACTATTATGTAGTCTTTTTCAATTGGATTTTCCTCATTGTATTCGGCAATAGGCATATCTGGCCTTATGCCAACTAGCCTATGGATGGTATTTGCTTCTCTAGCTGTTGCCTCCTGCATTCTTTTAGCAGCCCTACCTGTTGGAGCTGCAAGGGCGTAAGATAGGTCGTTTTTATCAAGGATGGTTGTAATGGCATTTATGATTGTAGTTTTACCTGTACCTGGCCCACCTGTTATAACAAGGAGCATATTACAAAAGGCAGCTTCTATGGCCTGCCTTTGCTCCTTTGAATATGCCCTTAAGTCTTCGTCTATTTCTATATCAAAACAGAAGGGAGCTTTAATTTTTTTAGCAAGGGCCATGGCTACAGATTTTTCTGCCTTGTATAAACTTTTTGAATATATATAGGTTATATCTTCTATTTCAACAGATTCTAATTTACCAGCTATTAAATCAGCCTCTATTTGAGCTGCGATTAAATTTTTATCAGCCTTTAAAAGTCTAGCTGCTTGATCAATTAGATATGTTATTTCAAGACTAGCGTGCCCATTAAAGTCTGCCTCATAATTTATAAGATAAGATAATCCTGCCGATATTCTAAAAGAAGAATTTGCTTCCATTTGCATATTACGAGCAAGGTTATCTGCCATAGAAAATCCTATACCCTTGATATCTTCTATCAATTTATAAGGATTTGACCTTACTATATCAATAGTATTTTCACCGTACTTATTATAAATTTTCATAGATAAGTTATAAGATATATTAAGACTTTGGAGAAACTCTAAACTCCTTCTTGAGTCTCTTGTTTCTTCAACTGACAATTTTATATCAGCTAACTTCTTTTTACCTATGCCTTCTACCTTTAAAAGCCTATCAGTTTCTTGGTATAAAATATCCAAGCTATCTTTGCCAAATATATCGTAAATTGCCTGGGCGGTTTTTTTGCCAATTCCCTTGATATTGCTATTAGCCAAGTATTTTATTATCGATTCTTTATCAGATGGCTTTTTTATCCTTACATTTTTTACCTGTATCTGCTCTCCATATTTTTTATGATAGATAAAATCTCCGAGGACTTCTATCCTATCGCCCTCATTAAAAAAAGGCATAGTACCAACTATAGTTATAGGAGAGTCAGCTGTTTCAAGCGTCATAACGCTATAACCACTTTCATCATTCCTATACCTAATATTTGATACTATACCTTCTATTTTCATTATTCTACTTCTACTCTCTTTATATCTGCGCCAAGTTTAGTTAATTTTTCTACTAGGTTTGAATATCCCCTATCTATATGGTAAATATCAAATACCCTAGTTGTACCCTTAGCTACAAGTCCTGCCATTACTAGGGCAGCTCCAGCTCTTAGGTCTGTTGCTTTAACATCTGCCCCATGAAGCTTCTTAACACCCGCTATGGTTGCCCTGTTGCCGGATGTAGCAATTACAGCTCCCATTTTCATAAGTTCTTCAACGTGCATAAACCTGTTTTCAAAAACAGTCTCCTGAATCCTGCTTTCTCCTTCACAAATAGTCATTAGCGCCATAAATTGGGCTTGAGCATCTGTTGGGAAACCTGGGTATGGAAGAGTCTGGATATTGGTTGACTTTAACCTTTTCGGAGCCTTGACAATAATCTTATCCTCATCTTCTATTTCTTCCACATCAACACCCATTTCAACAAGCTTAGCTATAACTGGTCTTATGTGAGATCCTATTACGTTATTTATTAAAACCTCACCCCTAGTCATAGCTGCAGCAGTCATATAGGTTGCAGCTTCTACCCTATCTGGAATTATAGTATGACGAGTACCGGTTAATTTTTCAACACCTTCTATTACTATGGTAGAAGTACCTGCACCCTTAATATTTGCTCCCATCTTTGATAAGAAAGACGCAAGGTCTACAATCTCAGGTTCCTTAGCAGCATTTTCTAAGGTTGTCTTACCTTTGGCAAGACTTGCAGCCATAATTATATTTTGAGTAGCTCCTACTGATGGGAAGTCTAGGTAAATTTCTGTACCTGTAAGACCCTTTTTAGCTTCTATAGCTATCTCATCGTTATTAACCCTATTTACTGCACCTAGAGCTTCAAATCCCTTTAAATGTAGGTCTATAGGGCGGCTACCTATGTTACATCCCCCAGGAGCCTTAGTATAAGCCGCATGAAATCTC
Source organism: uncultured Anaerococcus sp. (assembly GCF_937934665.1). GTDB lineage: Bacteria > Bacillota > Clostridia > Tissierellales > Peptoniphilaceae > Anaerococcus. Next base: position 19,436 of record NZ_CALGYW010000155.1, on the reverse strand, counting down.
GAAAGAAGAGGACCCATAACTACAAAAGAAGCCCTCATCTTATCCATAAGTTCGTATGGAGTTTCACAGGTATTTATTGATGATGAATTTATAGACAAGGTGTTTTTATCTAGGTATTTGACTTCACTACCTAGGTGTTTTAGGACTTCCACCATGATTTCCACGTCCTTAAGCTCAGGAACCCCATCTAATATAATCTCTTCAGTACCTAGTACGCAGGCAGCAAGTATAGGAAGTGCAGAATTTTTTGCACCAGATATATTCACCTCACCCTTTAGAGGTCCATTAGAATTAATAATTAAAATTTCTTTTTTCGCCATTTTTATTCCTTACTTAGTTCCAAATAATCTATCGCCAGCATCTCCCAGGCCTGGAACAATATAACCATTTTCATTTAGTTTCTCATCTAGTTGAGAAATATATATCTTAACATCTGGATGTTTTTCTTCAAGAAGTTTGAAGGCTTCAGGGGCAGCTATTATGGATAATAGTTTTATAGACCTACAACCATACTCCTTAAGTCTATCTATAGCATCACAGGCAGATCCACCTGTTGCAAGCATAGGATCAACTACTAGGATATCTCTATTTTCAACATCACTAGGTAGTTTGCAATAGTATTCTACTGGTTGTAAGGTTTCTTCATTCCTATACATACCTATGTGACCAATTTTAGCTGCTGGTAATACTTCAAGCACTCCATCAACCATGCCAAGACCTGCCCTTAAAATAGGAACTATGCCTATTTTTTTACCTATAAGTCTGTAGCCTGTTGTTTTAGAAACTGGTGTTTCTACTTCGTATTCTTCAAGTTCAAGATCCTTTGTTGCTTCATAGGCAAGAATCATAGCTATTTCTGTCACTATGGACCTAAATTCATTTGAACCTGTATTTTTATCTCTAAGTATTGAAATTTTATGTTTAATTACCGGATGGTCTAATACTGTTACATTTTTCATATCTTCTCCTAAATATAAATTACATCATTTGCTGCTGCTTTTTTCACCCTATTCATTATACTCTTACCCAAATTATTTTCTCTAACACCTTCTGCAAGAATTATATCAACTCCAAGCCTATCCATCTCTCTTAGAGATGAAAATAGAACGTGACTCATAGTCGATAAATCGTCTCTTGACCCTAGAGATATAAATGGATAGGAAGTAAACTTTTCCTTTTCTTCTTCAAAGGATAGGATTCCAATCTTTTTGCCTTGGGCCTTGTAATCTTCTGCATATTTTAATAGTATATCTGTAGCACCATCTCCAACAAAAACCCTTAGTTTCGCCTTTGGAGCATAGTGCTTATATTTTTGTCCAGGAGACTTAGGTATCTTTGTGCTATCTACAAGGCTATCATCGAGTTTAATGTCATCTAATATCTCTTTTAAATATTCATAGGTATAAAAACCTGGCCTTAAAATTGTTGGACTAACTCCTGATAGGTCAATTACAGTTGACTCTATACCAATATTAGATTCTCCCCCATCAATTATTAGAGGAATAATCCCGTCCATATCTTGGTAGACATCACTTGCCTTAGTTGGTGAAGGCCTACCAGATATATTTGCAGATGGAGCCGCTATTGGCGTATTTGCCGTTCTTATCAAAGATCTTGCAATTTTATCAGATGGAAACCTTATCGCTACTGTATCTCCACCTGCTGTTACAGCATCTGGAATAAGCTTTGATTTTTTAAAAATCAAGGTCATTGGTCCTGGCCAAAGGTCAAATAACTTCCTATGTTTATCGCTTATCTCTTCTACCAACTTATCTAGCATACTTATATCAGAAATATGTAAGATAAGTGGGTTGTCACAAGGCCTGCCTTTAGCCATAAAGATTTTCTTGCAGGCCTCGTTATTTAGCCCATCAGCTCCTAGACCATAAACTGTTTCTGTTGGGAAGGCTACAAGCAAGCCCTCCTTTATAATATCTGCTGCTTTTTTTATATAATCGTTATTAATATTTTCTCTGTCAATTTTTAAAATTTCAGTTTTCATTTAACCTTCTTTATCTAAGATATTGTAGGTTGGGTCTGCATGGAGGGTAAGGATTACTCCAGTTTCTTTTCTAACCTTTTTTTCCACTTGATCTATTTCTTTGTGAAGTTCAGCTACAGTAAGGTTTCCTGGCACCTCTACATGACAAGATCCCGCTATATGGCCCTTACCATACTGGTGTATATCTAAGTGGTGGAAACCAATTATATAGTCGCCACTTAAAAGTATTTTAGAAATTTTATCCTCAATTTCTTCATCAACCCTCTCACCTAGTAGGTAGCCGACTGTTTCGCTAAACAAGTCTATACCTGGTTTTGTAACGAAAAATGCTACGACAACACCCATGGCCGCATCTAGGTTAAAGGATACATACCTTTGTAAGAACACACCCAAAATAATAGCTGTAGTTGAGATTATATCATTTCTCGCATCAAGCATGACTCCAAGGTTTAAATCTGATTCTAAGTCCTTATATAATTTAGAGTTTAGAAAGTATATATAAATCTTAATTAAAATACCTGCAAATAATATTATAAAGGAGAAAAGGCTTAACCCATTAGGGTTTGGCTCATTAAAACTTTTAGCAGAATTTATAAATAAATTTATACCTACATAGATTATCACAATCGAAACTAAAAGGGCCATTATATACTCGACCCTGCCGTGGCCAAAAGGATGCTCCTCGTCTGCTGGTTTTTTAGAAAAACTTGATCCAACTAGAGACATAATTGAAACAACAGAGTCTGATAAGTTATTAAAGGCATCATTTAGGATGGCTGTGGACTTGGTATATAAACCTAAGAATATTTTCGATAAGAAAAGGATTATATTCATCCCTATACCCATAATTGAAGAAAGACTTATAAGGTTAAGTCTAACTTTAGGATTATCAATTTTTGTATAATCCTTAACAAATGTTTTTGCTAAAAAATTAAACAATTATTCATCCTCGCCTACTTTTTCAAGTTTTCTTGTTTGATCTTCTGCTATTAGAGAATTAATCATCTCTTCTATATCACCATTTAGAAAATCATCTAGCTGGTAGATTGTTTTATTAATTCTGTGGTCGGTAATTCTTCCTTGAGGAAAGTTGTAGGTTCTAATCCTTTCAGACCTATCACCAGTTCCCACCTGACTTTTTCTGTTGTCAGCTATTTCCTTATTTCTTTTTTGCTCTTCAAGTTCGTAAAGTCTTGCCCTTAGAACTCTCATAGCCTTTTCCTTATTTTTAATCTGACTTTTTTCATCTTGGATAGCTACAACAAGTCCTGTAGGAATATGGGTAAGCCTTACAGCAGAGTCAGTTGTGTTTACTGATTGGCCTCCATTACCACTTGACCTATAAACGTCAGTTCTTATGTCATTTGGGTCTATATGAAGTTCTACTTCATCTACTTCTGGAAGAACGGCCACAGTTGCTGTTGAGGTATGGATTCTACCCCCGGATTCTGTTTCCGGCACCCTTTGAACCCTGTGAACACCAGATTCATACTTAAGCTTAGAATAAGCTCCCTCACCTCTTACAACGAAGGTTGCATCCTTGATACCACCGACTCCTTGAGTATTAACTTCGATTTCTTCTGTCTTAAAGCCAGCCTTATCTGCATACATGTTATACATCCTGTATAGGTCACCAGCAAAAAGACCCGCCTCATCTCCTCCAGCACCAGGTCTGATTTCAACAATTACGTCTTTTTCGTCATTAGGGTCTTTTGGAATTAGAAGAATTTGCATCTCATCTTCAAAGACTTCAAGATTTGCCTTATTTTCTTCTATTTCGTCCTTAAGCATATCAATCATTTCTTGATCTTCTGCCTCATCTAGAAGTTCTTGGTTTTCAGCTATGGTATCTTCAGCATTTTTTATCTCTTCATATTTTTCTACTATGGGTTTTAGAGAGTTATATTCCTTTGATACCTTTCTAAACTGGTCCATATCAGATAAAACAGCAGGATCTGCTAATTTTAATTCTAATTGTTTATAATTATCTCTAACATGCTCTAAATTTTCAAACATATTTTATCCTTTCTGTGCAATAATAAACCTATCAAAATCATTAAAATCTTTTATATTTTCTATATTCACAAAGCCTTCATCTTTTAATAAAGTATTTAAAACTTCTTTTTGATCATAACCTATTTCAAAAACCAAATGAGCTTTGTCATTTAAGTACTCACCAGCATTTTTTATAATCTCTCTATAAAAATCAAGACCATCCTTTCCTCCGTAGAGGGCGCTTTTTGGTTCAAAATAAAGCTCGCTTTCAAGGTTTTCATAATCTTTTTTATTTATATAGGGAGGGTTTGAAATTATTAGATCAAATTTCCCTTCTAAATTTTCAAATAAGTCCGATTTTACAAAATCTACATTGGCTATACCTGTAAAAATTTTGTTTTCACAAGCAAGGCTTAGAGCTTTTTCTTCAATGTCTGACCCTATAACAAAAGAATTTTTAATATTTTTTGCAAGTGTTAGGGCAATAGCTCCCGTGCCTGTTCCTATATCTAAAATCTTTTCTTTTTTAATTGGTAAATTTATAAGGTAATCTACTATGATTTCCGTTTCAAAACGTGGAATTAAGGCCCTCTCGTCTACCTTGAGTCTGAGGTTATAAAATTCCCACTCTCCTATAGCGTATTGGAGAGGGTAAGAGTCTTTTCTCTTATTTATTATATCCTTTAATCTCTGACTTTGCTTGTTATTTAATTCATAATTTTGATTCATTAGGATATAAGACTTACTCTCATCTAACATATAGGTTAGAGCTATAAGACTTGTATCATAATCTATTTTTAAAAAGTCTGATATTTTCATTATTTTACACAAAAATAAGGTAAGTTGCCTTACCTTATTATCTTTCATACTATTATTTTCTACCGTATTTTTTGTTAAATCTTTCTACCTTACCACCACGTTCAGCAGTCCTTTGTTTACCAGAGTAGAATGGGTGACAATTGTTGCAAACTTCTACTTTGATTTCTTCTTCTGTTGAACCTACAGTAAACTCGTTGCCACATGACATACAAGTAACTTTGGCTTGGTGATATTCTGGATGTAATTCTTTATTCATAATTCACCTCTATTTTCCATTTCAATAAGCACTATTAACTATACTAGCTAGTTTATTAAAATCAAGTTATTTAAGGGACGAATTTATTAGTTCTACAAATTGTTTATTAGACTTGGTTCTTTTCATCCAATCAATGAGTTCTACTATTGATTCAGTTGTATTTAGGTCTGATTTTCTAAGCTTAAAGACAGCTTCCATTTCTTCCTTAGATAAAAGAAGATCGTCGCGTCTAGTAGATGATTTTTCTATATTTATAGCAGGGAATATCCTCCTGTTTGAAAGTCTCCTATCAAGGTGGGCTTCCATATTACCTGTCCCTTTAAACTCTTCAAAAATCATATCATCCATCCTTGATCCGGTATCAACTAGGGCTGTGGCAAGGATGGTAAGAGAGCCACCATTTTCTATATTTCTCGCTGCTCCAAAAAATTGCTTAGGACCAACAAGGGCTAGAGGGTCAAGACCACCTGATAGGGTCCTGCCTGATTGAGGAGTCATAATATTATAAGCCCTAGCAAGTCTTGTAATAGAGTCTAAAAGTATAACCACATCTTTTTTCTCTTCTACAAATCTCTTAGCTCTTTCAAGGACCATCTCAGCTATATCTATGTGGTTTTGAGGTGACATGTCAAAGGTTGATGCTGCTACTTCTGTACGCATCAATATATTTTCCGGATCCCTATATTCATTTACAAATCTAATAAAATCTGTAACTTCTTCTGGTCTTTCATCTATAAGTAAAACGATTATCTTAAGGTCATCATAGTTTTTTTCAAGAGACCTTTCTATATCCTTTATCAGGGTAGTTTTACCAGCTTTCGGCTGAGAAACTATAAGCCCCCTTTGTCCACGACCTATTGGACTAATTACATCTATAATCCTACCAGATATATTTTTAGGGTCAGTTTCTACACTTATTCTCTCATTTGGATAAATTGGTGTTAGATCTTCAAATAAGTCTCTATTAAAGGCATCCGCTGGTTTTATCCCATTTACTGTCGATACAAAAATTAGCGGAGAAAATTTATCCTTATCATGCTTTTCACGAGCAATTCCTTCAATATAATCTCCTGTTTTAAGCCTAAACATTTTTATCTGTTTTGGAGGAACATATATATCATCGTCACCTGATTCATAAAGTTGAGTTCTCAAAAATCCAAAGCCATCAGGTAGGATCTCTAAGATACCATCACAATCAAATTTTGCCCCGAGGTCATTTTCCCTAGCTTCTTTTTTCTCTTCGTCCTTAGTCTTTTCTTCCTCTTCTATAAGTTTTATTAATTCGTCTTTTCTATATTTACTAATTGATTCTATTCCCAATTCTTTGGCAATATCTCTTAACTCAACTAGTTTTTTATCTTTTAAATTATCCATAGTTAAATAAACTAAAGGGGTCTAATAGGCCCCCATAAGTTAAATCTTTATTTGTTAGCACTATTTTCGCTACCGAACATATCGATTTTTTCTTCAACTAAAGCTTGAACTGCATTTGTTCCAGGAAGAAGAAGTTTTCTTGGGTCAAAGCCCTTACCTTCTTGGTCCTTGCCAGCTTCGATATATTCTCTAGTTGCCTTAGCAAATTCGATTTGACATTCGGTATTTACGTTTATTTTTGATACGCCAAGGCTTATTGCTTTTTTAACTTGGTCGTTTGGAATACCTGTACCACCGTGAAGAACTATTGGCATTTTTACTGCATCGGAAATTTCCTTAAGTCTGTCAAAGTTAAGTCCTTGCCAGTCAGCTGGATATACACCGTGGATGTTACCAATACCTGCTGCTAAAAAGTCTATTCCACATGCTGCAAGATTTTTACATTCTTCAACATCTGCAAGTTCACCAGCTGATGTAACACCGTCTTCTTCTCCACCGATGCCGCCAACTTCACCTTCTACTGAGATTCCTTTTTCGTGGGCAAGTTTTACAATTTCTCTTGTTTTTTCTAGGTTTTCATCAATTGGAAAATGAGAACCGTCAAACATTACTGATGTAAATCCTGCTTCGATACAAGCTTTTGCACCTTCATAAGAACCGTGGTCTAAGTGGATAGCTACTGGAACAGTTATGTTTAAAGCATCGTGCAGATTTCTAACTAGGTCAGCTACTACTTTAAAGCCTCCCATATATTTTGCTGCACCTTCACTTGATGCGATAATTACTGCAGTTTTCTTTGCTTCTGCAGCAAGTAAGATTGCCTTTGTCCATTCAAGGTTATTGGTATTGAAGTGACCAATTGCATAACCATTCTCATAAGCTAAGTCTAACATTTCTTTTGCATTAACTAACATATTATCTCCTCCGGGCTCTGCCCTATTTATTTCTATATATTATATCATACCCATTTTGGGATTAATCTTGCAAATCTTTCTCGATATTTTCACAAACTAACTTAATAGCTTCGTCTGAATTTAGTTTTTCATTTTCCATCTCTGCCCTAGTAGAATACTCAACGATAGATTCTGAGGCATCTTTTCCTACAGTTATCCTATAAGGTATGCCTATTAAGTCCCTATCATTAAATTTGACACCTGGACGTTCTTTTCTGTCGTCAAGTAGGACATCAATTCTCTTAGATTTTAATTTTTTGTATATTTTTTCAGCTAAATCCCTTTGCTCTTCGTTATTTGGTTTTATCAGGGTTATTATAACTTCAAATGGAGCTACACTTGTTGGCCAGATTATCCCCTTATCATCATGGTACTGCTCAACAATGGCTGATATAGACCTTGAAATACCTATACCATAAGACCCCATTTCAAATGGCTTAGAAACTCCATTTTGATCTAGGAAATTAGCTTCAAGGGCTTCCGAGTATTTTGTTCCAAGTTGGAAAATATTTCCTACTTCAATTCCTCTTGCTGCCTTATATACCCCTGATCCATCGTAGGCTTTATCCCCTTCTTTTGCAAGGGTTAAGTCCTCTGCAACTTCCCCATCAAAGTCTCTCTTATAATTTGCATTGATATAGTGAAAACCTGCCTTATTAGCTCCTACTACGAGGTTATTTATTTCTGTAAGGGACTTATCAATAATGACTCTTATACCCTCTAAACCAATAGGTCCAGTGTAGCCTGGCTCTGTATATTTTCCTATAATTTCATCATCAGCCATGAATATTTCATGTTCTGGTACACCTAGGTATGAAATAAGTTTGGCCATATTTAAGTCCTTATCTCCAGGGATAAATACTATCACTAACTCTCCCTCAACTACTAGGTCAACTGCCTTAGCGCATTTTATCTTATCTTCATTTAAAAATCCGCTTACTTCTTCTATGGTTTTTTTATCAGTAGTTTTAACTAATTCTAATTCTTTTTCATCTTCTTTTATGGCAGGTATTACACTTCTTGCCTTTTCGTCTGTATAGGCCTTATCGCTATTTTCAGTATAAAGTATTACTCCCTCACCACTTTCAGAAAGAGCAATAAATTCGTGGGACTTATGGCCACCCATAGCACCTGAGTCACCCTCAACAATTTTATAATCAAGACCCATCTTATCAAAGGCATACTCATAGGCCCTCCACATATTCATGTAGGCTTTTTCTAGTCCTTCTTGATTTTCATCAAAGGTATAGGCGTCTTTCATAAGGAAGTCTCTTGACCTATTTATACCGAACCTAGGTCTTTTCTCATCTCTAAACTTATCTACTATTTGGTAAAGGTTTAAAGGTAATTGTTTGTAGGAATTTAGTTCGTCTTTTACTAGGTCTACAAAAGACTCTTCCGCAGTAGGTCCTAGGGCATATTCCCTATCATGTCTATCTTTTACTTTAAACATTTCAGGGCCGAAGGTTTCCCACCTTGTGGACTTATCCCAAATTTCTCTTGGTTGAAGGATTGAGGTTGATATCTCTATAGCCCCGTGGCTATCCATAGCATCTCTTACTATAGCTTCAATTTTATTTAAAACTTTTTTACCAAGTGGTAAAAATGAATAAATACCTGACCCTTGTTGTCTGATATAGGCTCCTCTTAATAATAGCTTGTGACTTGCTGTTTCTGCATCAACCGGATCTTCTCTTAGGGTTGGCATATAATAATTTGATAATCTCATTAATTTACACTCCTCATTGAAAGACCAATTCTTTCTTTTTTCTTATCTATTTCTATAATTCTAACACTTACAACTTGTGAATTTGTTAACTCATCATGTGGATTTTTAACAAATTTATCTGATATTTCAGAGACATGGACAAGGCCGTCTGTCCCTACTCCTATGTCTACAAAGGCACCAAAATCAGTTATATTTCCAACCTTGCCCTTTAAAACCATTCCGATTTCCAAATCATCTATACCCATGATTTCTTTTTTAGTAAGGACTTCTGGATTATCATCTCTAGGATCACGTCCTGGTTTTTTAAGTTCTGAAATTATATCTTTTAAAGTAGGAATTCCTACTTCTAATTCTTCTGCCTTAGTTTCTATATCTATCTTATCTAAATCCAAGCCCTGGATTTGTTTAGCTATCTTATAGGATTCAGGGTGGACGGCAGTATTGTCTAAGATTTCTGGAGAAGAAGGAAACCTTAGAAAGCCTGCTGCTAGTTCATAGGTTTTCTTTCCTAGACCCTTCACATTTAAAAGGTCTTTCCTGTATACAATCTTACCGTCTTTAAAGTCTTCTTCTATCCTCTTGGCTAAATTTTGGTTAAGGCCTGATACATAGGATAAAAGTTTATAAGAGGCATTATTTATTGAAACACCCACTTCGTTTACCGCATCTTCTACAACCTTAGAGAGTTCTTCGTCAAGTTTTTTTCCATCAAGATCGTGTTGGTATTGACCAACTCCTATATGCTTAGGTTCAATTTTTACAAGCTCTGCCATAGGATCTTGAAGGCGTCTTGCCATTGATATTGCGCCTCTTATAGTAACATCAAGTTCAGGAAACTCTTCCTTACCTAGACTTGATGCTGAATAAACGCTCGCACCTGCTTCATTTACTATAGTATAGGCTACTCCATCTACTTCTTTAATAAGTTTATCAACTACAAGTTCTGTCTCTCTTGAAGCGGTTGCATTTCCTAAAGCTATTAGGCTTACACCATGCTTTTCAATTAGGGTTTTTAAAGTTTTAATTGCTTCTTTTTCTTTTTTATGAGGCTCCACTGGGTAGATAACTGCCTGGTCTAAGTATTTACCGTTTTTATCTACTACTGCTACCTTACAGCCCGTCCTAAATCCTGGGTCAAGACCCATCACCACTTGTCCTTTTATAGGTCTTTGGAGTAAATAAGGCCTTAGGTTATCTCCAAATACTTTTATAGACTCATCACTTGCTTCTTCTGTAAGTTTATTACGAAGCTCAGTTGTAATTGATGGTAGCATTAACCTTTTATAGGCATCGTCTATAGTTTTTTCTACCAAATCTTTTTGATAAGAATTAAAGTCCCTATCTTGACTTACTAGTCTATATATTAAAGTTTTGTTGTAATCGTCTGAAAATTCTATTTTTACTGAAAGAACATCTTCCTTTTCTGCCCTATTTATAGCCAAGACTTGGAAAGATTTAAGGTCCTTAAGTTTCTTTGAAAAATCATGATAAGATTCGTATAAGCTATCCTCTTCTGCCTTAAGGCTTGTAACTAAGGATGCCCTCAAATAACCATCACGCCTTATTATGTTTCTGGCATCGATGGTATTTGCTATATTTTCTGCTAGGATGTCAAGAGATCTTTCTATCACTTCTTTCTCATCTTCTAGGCCCTCTTGGAGATATTCTTTGGCTTTATCTATAGCTTCTTCCTCGCTTGATAAGTCTTTAAGAAGTATCTCTAAAAATTTCTCAAGTCCAAATTCTCTTGCTATATCTGCCCTAGTTTTTCTTCTTGACTTATATGGGGCATAGATATCTTCAAGGATTGTTAGGGAGTTGCTTGATAGAATTTCTTCTTTTAATTCATCAGTTAAATTCCCTTTTTCATCAATTAGCTTAATTATCTCTTCTTGTCTTTTTTCTATATTACGAAGTCTGGCGAGATTTTTTTCAATTTCTCTTATTTCTACATCGGTAAGGTTTCCTGTAACTTCCTTCCTGTATCTTGCTATAAAGGCTACTGTTGAACCCTCATCAAGAAGTTTTATTACATTTTCGATTCTTTGTTCGTTAATATTTAATTCTTTTGATAAAATTTCTAAAATTTGCATAAATTCCTTTTTATAATCCTAAGAATAAAGGGGCTTTCTAGCCCACTTATAATTCCAAACTAAATTTTCTTAATAATCTTTCTAATAATTTTCCTTAATTAAGTTTATCTTATACTTAGGAAAATTCATTGATATATTTTTACCTGATGGACTATGAGAAGCAAAGTCTGCAATTTGACTTGGGTCAAAGAAAACAAGTTTAAAGTTTTTATTAATTCTTGAAACAATAGTGAGTTCAAACTTATATACTTCTCTATCAACCCCATAGGCAATTAAAAGGTCAATAAACCTTCCATAGTCATAATCATTATACTCTTCAAAGCTTAAAGTAATCTTATATTCATGGTCTTCTTCTACCTTCAGATAGGCTTTATTACTTGTATAAGAGTGTTCATCACCAGTTTTAAGGTTGGTAAGACTTATCTTTGTTATATTTGGACTTGACTCTTCTATTAGCTTAATCAAATCATCGTCTGAAAAATTTTTCTCAATATCTTTTATCGCATCTATATTTTTATGGTCTTTGTTAATATCTGATATTGAAATAGGATCTGTTGGTCTTTCTTTTTTTACTTCCTTGCTACTTACTTCCTCAGTAATATCCGCACCCTTATTTAGATTTTTTCTTATGACCCTGCCATGATTTTTGCTTACCTTTTCTTCGGAATCATCTAAATAGGCTTTTATATCATCAAAATCCATATCATCTTTGATTGGTAGACTCTCTTTTTCACTTAAATATAGGTAGGTAGAATAAAGCGTTCTAAATGCCATATATAAAAAAGATAGGCTAGTAAGTAGAGAAAGGATTCTTTGGGGTATGAAATTATTAAAATTAAAAACATTAATAATTAACATCAAGAAAAAGGGTCTAATACCGGTAAACTTCATAAATTTTTTTAGATTTGACCTATCTTCCCTGTCACTTCTCTTTTTACTTAGCTTTACCATCATGATAATAACCCTTATCAAAAAGTTTATAAACCCGAGTATATAAAGGCCAATTACTACTTTGTATATAAGAGGATAGTATCCGTATATTTCAAAAGGTAAAGCTTTAATTGTAGAATCTACTAAAAAAGTGGTAGCCAATAAAAATAGGCCAGATTTTCTAAAAGTCCTTGATATAATGAAAAATAAAAACAAGACTAGAAAGGCACCTATAGCAAATCCCAAAAATTGATTTTCTAATATTAAATTGTAAATTTGATTTATTATTACATTTACATCCATACTATCTCCATTCTATAATTATATCAATTTCCTTGATTTTAACAATGTTTATTTAATAAATTTAAATTAAGTTGGGGAAAATAAAAAACTCTCAACCCAGCTTACGGATTAAGAATTATTTTTAAAAATAAGGTTTATTTTACATAAATATATAAGTATCTCCAAAGGAAATAGACATAAATTTTTTGCTCATAATTTGTAAGCCAAAAAATAGAAATAAAAAAGACTCCCGAAGGAGCCTTTATCTTATGTAGTTATATTATTCTTGGTCGATTGCTTCTACTGGGCAAACTGCTGCACATGCACCACAATCAATACAAGCATCTGCGTCAATTTCATAAGCTGCGTCGCCTTGTGAGATTGCTCCTACTGGGCATTCGCCTTCACATGAACCGCAAGAAATGCAAATATTTTCATCTATTTTATATGCCATAATTTCCTCCTATATTTGTTATATGATTAGTATACAACTATATACAAACCTTGTCAAATATTTCTAGAGTTTTATACCATAAGATAGTTAATTATGATTATTTATGCAAATTGATAACAATTATCACTTGCTTTTTATAAGGTCTGCCGCTTTATAGTAGTCCTCTATTTCTTCATCATCATCTGTCCTTACCCTCACCTTACAAAGTTCTTTTACAAAGTCATTTGTAAGGACTACTCCAAATCCATCTTCTGTTTCAACCTTACTTCCTGGTTTAGGCATATATTTTTTAGCCCTAATATAATTTTCTTCTTCGAAAGATAGACAGCACATAAGTCTACCACATATGCCAGATATTTTTGCTGGATCTAGGGTAATCCCTTGATCTTTGGCCATTTTTATCGATAAGGGAGAAAAATCTGTCATAAACACAGAACAACAAGATTTTTGTCCACAAGTGCCATGAAAACTTTTTAGTTTTGCATGGTCTCTTACACCAATTTGTCTTAATTCAATCCTATTTTTAAAGATAGCTGCTAAATCTTTTACAAGCAGTCTAAAGTCAACCCTCTTATCTGCTGTAAAATAGAAGGTAATCTTTGTCCTATCAAAGCTAAACTCACTATCTACAATTTTCATCTTTAGTTTATGATAATCAGCCTTCTCTTGGGCTATGCTGATAGCTTGCTTGGCGTCTTCTATATTTTGTTTATGTATTTCTAAGTCTCTTTGGTTTGCTTTTCTTAGAACTGGTGAAAGTGGCTTATCAAACTTTTTCTCCTCTATATCAATATTAGCCAGGGCCACTTCTGCAAATTCCAATCCATTAGAACTTTCAACTATTACCCTATCCTTAAAATTTAAAATCAGATTATTTGCGGCAAAATAATAAATTTTTCCCGCTTCTTTAAATCTTATTCCAACAACATTCATTAACCTTGCCTGCCTTCTCTATATATATTTAAAAAAATATTTTCTACGCTCAACTCAAAATTAATATTATTCCTAAAGGACATATTAATTTTTTCAAATTTATCCAAAAGTCTTTCTACACTCGCTAAGTTTAACCTAGTTAAGGTCTCTATATTATAATCATAGCTTAATAGACCACTCTCCCCTAGGTATTTATTACTAATGAGATCTGATAAAATCTTTATCAAGCCCTCCATTAAAGTCTTTTTATCATCTTTAAATGACAAAAAATAATCTTTTTCCTTATAATAGGCTGATAGGTCACCAGATAAAACTTTAGAAAATACTTCTGATAATCTATCCATATCTATATCAAGGTCACTATTTTTTGTATTTAGAGATATAATTTGACACCTTGACCTTATAGTCGGTAGCATTTTTCCAACATTATCAACAGTAAAAATTATTAAACTATAAGCTTTTAGTTCTTCAAGGCTTTTTAACATGGCGTTGGCAGCTTCTATCCTCAAATTTTGAGCATTGTGAATAAGATAAATTTTTATTTTATTATTTACCGGCCTTATTACCATGTCTTTGATGAGGTTTCTAATAGTAGTTATATCTATTATTTCCTTATCAATTATTTCTATATCTGGGTTGGTTTCCAAGTTTGTATTTATATCAAATGAAGCAAAAACTTTTTTAGAAAATTCCCTAGCATATTTGAGATTGTAAGCTAAGTCTTCCCCTTCAATTATATAAGCATTAGATAGGCTATTATTTTTCAGCTGTCTGTCTAAAAGACTCATAGCTGGATATATTTTTCAACATCAATTATAAATATAGTAGCTCCACCCACACTTATTTCTATAGGTACTGTTGAGCTTATTAAAGAACTTTCTCCTGTTGGATTTATAATTGTTGTTGTTGTATTTCTTTTCCTACAATTTTTCTCAATTAAGGCTAAAGCTTCATCTAGTTTTTCTTCTTCTACACCTATTAAGAGAGTAGTGTTGCCTTTTTTAAGAAAACCACCTGTTGTAGATAGTTTTGTTATCCTGTATCCTTCTTCTGTGAGAGCATCGATTAAAAAATTAACATCTGCATCTTGTACTATACCAACTAATAATTTCATCCTAATCCTCCAATAATTGATATATAATATTAATTACTTCCTCTGTTAAATCATCTATAGACTTTCTCGCATCAACCTTTTTAATCTCATCTTTATATAGGTCTGCCATCTCTAGGTAGCCATCAAAAATTTTCTTATGGAAAGAAAAATCTTCATTCTCTAGCCTGTCTGGTGAAAAATTAGATCTTTTTCTCTCTAAGGCTGTCTTATAATCTATGTTAAAAAATAAAGTTAAGTCAGGCTTAAGATCTCCTATAGCAAAGTCATTTATAGTCTTTATCTTATCCATACCAAGTTTTCTTCCAAGACCTTGGTAAAGAAGCGATGACATTACAAATCTATCACAAATAACAATCTTACCTTCCTTAAGATCTGGTATAATTTTTTCTGCCACAAGTTGAGCTCTTGAAGAAGCAAATAAGAGTGCTTCTGTTTTTGCGTCCATCATGTGATTTTCATTATCTATTATAATAGACCTTATCTTTTCAGATATCTCTGTCCCACCTGGCTCCCTATAGTAGGATATAGCGTAGTTTTTATTTTCTAGTAACTCTTTTACCTTTTTTATTATTGTTGTCTTACCGGACCCATCTGGTCCTTCAAACACTATAAATTTTCCATTCATATATTCATTATACTATAAAGTTCTTATTTAAGTCTAGCTAATAATTTTAGGCAATAAAAAAACCATTGTCTTTCTTCTAAGACCAATGGTTTTAAATATTATTCAGCGTCTTCTTCTTCAGTTTCTTCTGTTTCATCAACTGTTGGTACTTCTGCTGCTTCAGCATCCTCATCAATTATTTCTTCTTCAGAAACTTCTTGTAGTGAGCATACTACTTCATCATCTTCTTCAAGAATTGTGATGTCATCATTAGCGAAGATATCTAGATCAGCAATTGTCATGTTGTCACCAATTTCCATTTCCTTAACATCAACATCTGCTGTTTGTGGGATGTATCTTGGTAGACATTCTACTTCTACAGTTTCAAGGTTTTGTACAAGTACACCTTCTTGTTCGTTCATATCGTCTCTATTAACTAGGACAACTGGAACAGTAACTCTGATTGTTTCGTTTTGATCGATTGCTTGGAAATCAACATGTAAGAATTGGTTTTTGTATGGGTGGCTGTCAAAATCCTTGATAAGAACTTCCTTGCCTTCACCGTTGATATCTAATGAAATAATTGTAGATGTTCCAGCTTGTCTAAGTACTTTTTCGAAATCTCTAGCTGTAAATTGAACATTTACATTTTCTTGATTTTTAGCATAGATAACTCCTGGAATTAATTCATTATTTCTAAGTTTTTTAACTTGGTTTTTTCCAGTAGCTTCTCTTTTGTCTGCTTGTAAAACTATTTTAGCCATTTTGCCTCCTTATTTATTCATACTTGCTAATTATACCCCATCTTTGCCTTATTTACAATAACTTATAGGCTAATTATTTTTTTATATTTTAATTGATTAAAATAAAACTTTGATATAGAATAGAGATAAGAGTCGGAAATAATAATTGTTTTGAAAAATATAAAGGAGTATATATGCCAAGAAAAGGAAAATTCGGAACAGTTGATATAACGGTCCTAGGAGAAAAGCTAAAAGTTGGCGATAAGGCACCAGACTTTAAGGCCGATAAAATGGATCTAACCCCATATAGTTTTTATGAGGAAGAAGGAGAAAAGATAAAAATTTTATCTGTTGTACCTTCCTTAGATACAGATGTTTGTGAGCTTCAAACTAAGATGTTTCAAAAGGCAAATGAGTTTTTCTCAGAAAATGTAATTGTTGTTACTGTATCTAACGACCTACCTTTTGCCCAACAAAGATTTAAAAATGTTAAAAAAACTGATAAGATCAAATTCGTATCAGACTATAATCAAAGAGATTTCTCTAATAAATATGGTACTTTGATTGAAGAGCTTAAACTTCTAAACCGTTCAGTTTTTGTCATAGATAAGGATAATACTATTAAATACGTCCAATATCTAGAGCAAAATACTGATCTCCCAGAATATGAAGAGGCAATTAGAATTGCCAAAGAATTAGATAAATAAGAAAGAGGGCTGTTGCAAATTATGAATAACAATCGTTCTACTAAGAACGATCTATTCATTCTGCAACAGCCCCTTTTTAATTCTGTAAATCTTACTTAGTTATTAAAAACTCTTCATATTTTTCTCTATCATAGACTACATCTAACTCGCCAATAAAGTTTGAGTACTTATCTGGATAGCAAAATGCTTGTTTAAACCTATATAAGCCGTCTTTTGAATCAAGGCTGAAGGTACCACCTAAATCTAAGTAGTCATAACCATTTGCTATTGTCCACTTTATCTCTTCCCAAATCATATTATAATTTGGCATTTTATTTCTTTTCTCATTTGAACTAGCTGCATAAAGATAATAAACTTTCTTGCCATAAGGAATTAAAAGAGATGCTGATAAGGGAATATCTTCAAAATATGATACAAAAATTTCTCCACCCAGGTACTTTATTAATCTTTCATAATATTCTTTTGGCCTATGACCTATACCTTGTCTTTCTGCCATGATCTTTGTTAGGTCATAGAAAATATCTAAGCTTTCTTCATCAGTTTTATTTACTGTTTTTATTCCAGCCCTTATTGATTTTCTTACATTATACCTACCCTTGGATGAAAAACTTTCAAATATACTATCTTCATCATGACTTGATAGATCTATTATCATGTTATACCTTGGTTGGGTAAAGGAATGTGTATCTATTCCTACTGACCTAAAGTCATAGCCAAGTTTTCTATAGTCATAAACTAACTTCTCATCAAAGTTTAATTCTGGATCCATCCTAAGTAAAAAAGCGTCATATTTGTCCTTAAGAGGCTCGGCTTCTTTAATTAACGCTTCTACTAGCTTGGTGTCTTTAAAGTCGCACACAGGGCCTCTAGGAGCGTATAAGAAGTGTTTACCATTGGTATTTTTAATCCCTATTACAGACATAGCTGCAATTATTTGTTTATTTTCTTCTACATAAACATAATCATGGGTCCAATTGCTTTTAATCTTAGACCAATTTGTATCTTGCATGGGTCTAGCATATTGAGAATTTCTAACAAAGTCGTTATATCTTTTCAAATCTTGTTCATTATTTACTATTGGCATTAATTTATGAGTCCTTCCACTAAAGTTATTGTTGTAACTAATCCAATCCCATTTTTACTTCCTAGGTATTTTAAATTAATATCTGAGATTGACTTATAATCTATATCTCCTACTATCTTACCATTTATGTAAGAAGTTCCCACATCTATTAAAAGTTGACCATCTTTGAAGTAGGTTTTATCATAAAAATTAGCCTTACCTATGGCCGATATAAATATGTCTGAACTTCTTATGAGGTCTTTAGGGTTTTTTGTTAGGCTATTTATTACTGTAACAGTTGCTCTTTTAGCTTGAAGATACATGGCAAGGGGTCTACCGATAATATTTGTATTATTTGCTATAACTATTCTTTTTCCCCAAAAATCTATATCAATACTTTCCATAAAACTCGCTACTGCTCTAGCTGTTGCAGGAAGAGCATTTTTATTACCATCAAGAATCTTACCTAGATTTCTATAAGTAAAAGAGTCTAGATCTTTAAGTTTTATTTCTTCTTTTAACAAGCTTAAATCTTCTCCATTACCAAAGGGAGATAAGATTATGAAACCGTCATTTCCATCAAAGCTATTTATAAAGTCAAGTATTTCTTCTACGCTTTCATTAGTAAAAACCTTATCGATATAAGCTATCCCGAAGTCTCTACATCTTTTCATGATTACTTCTTTGTAGTGGTTTACCTCATCGCTCGGATTTTTGCTTAAAAGTAGGATTTTATTTTCAAACTTGCTTGCTTTTAATCTTTCTAATATTTCCTTTTTTAAATTTTGTGTACTTAGTATTTCCATGATTTACCTAATAAAAAATGCCCACAGCTTTTGCCCTGGGCATTATCTTTTTAGTTTAATAAATTCTTCTAGCACCTCTGTAGGCTGTTTGGAAAGAACCATTGAAGATATTATCGTATCTAACACCTGTATTGGGTGTTGATGCATGGATAAAGCTTCCATCTGATCCTGTTATCATGCCTACGTGGTCTATTCCTCCACCATTAAATGAGAAGAATACTAGGTCTCCTGGTTTAAGGTTATTGGTATCTACAGCATAGCCACAATTAAATTGAGCTTTTGAACTGTGTGGTAGGTTTACACCTACTTGTCTATAGGCATAGGATGTAAGACCTGAGCAGTCAAATCCAACATTAGGATCACTTGCTCCCCAAACATAGGAATAACCTACAAATTGGCTAGCTGAGTTTACTGCACCTTGGGCTCCTTGGCTTACTGGAGCTTGGTAGTCCATAGCTTGCTCTTCAACAACTGTCTCTACCTCTTGTACAGTTTCTTTAACTTCTTGTTTTTTAGCTTCTTCAGCAAGTCTTGCTTCTTCTTTTTTTCTTGCTTCTTCGGCAAGTCTTGCTTCTTCTT
>NZ_CALGYW010000154.1 GCF_937934665.1 uncultured Anaerococcus sp. | reverse complement strand
AGAGATGCAATCTTAGATGACAAGCTAGATATAGATAAGCCCCTGCCTTCTATAAGGTTTCTTGCCAAGGAGCTGAGGGTGAGCGTGATTACTACCAAGAGGGCCTATGACGAACTCGAAAAGGATGGCCTAATTAATTCCGTTCCGGGCAAGGGCAATTTTATAAAAAGCCAAGACCCGAAAATGGTCAAGGAAAAACTTTTGATCAAAATCGAAGACCATCTTAGGGAAATCATCAAGCTTGCGAGGCTTGGCGATATTTCAAAAGAAGAAATCTTGGCCCTAGTTGATGTATTGGAGGATACTGATGACTGATGCAATAAAAATAAAAAACCTAAGCAAATCTTTCGGAAATTTTAGGCTGGGGCCTCTTGATTTAGGGGTCAAAAAGGGAACTATAACAGGTTTTATCGGTGAAAATGGGGCAGGAAAGTCTACCACTATCAAACTTATCCTGGATGTAATCGCTAGAGACAGTGGAGGGATAGAAATTTTTGGCAAGGATATAAAAGACCTTCCTTTTGACGAAAAATATAAGGTCGGTTTTGTCTATGATGACCTATATTTACCAGGATCTATGAAGATAGATGAGATAGAAAAGTTTCACTCTTTGCTTTATAAGAACCACTGGGAGAAGGGAACTTTTTATGAATTTATTGATAATTTCGACCTGCCAATCGATATTCCAATAAATACTTTTTCTAGGGGGATGAAGATGAAATTGGGTCTTGCCCTTGCCATGAGCCATGGGCCAGAAATCCTAATCCTAGATGAGCCTACAAGCGGTCTTGATCCAGTCGTGAGGGATGATTTTCTGGATATCCTCCTAGAGTTTATCCAAGATGAGGACCACACAGTTTTGATTTCTTCCCATATTTTATCAGACCTTGAAAAAATTGCAGACTACATTGCCTTTATCCACAAGGGTGAGCTTATTTTTAACGAAGAAAAAGACGGTTTAAGCGAAAAATATGGCCTGGTTTCTCTAGGAGATGAGGAATTTCAAAGCCTAGATAAATCTGCCTTGGTAGGTGTGAGAAAACATCAATTTGGCAGGGAGTGTTTGGTAAGAAGAGAAAAAATGCCAGCAAATCTTGACATAGAAAGACCATCTATCGAAGATATCATGGTCTATATGATAAAGGAGGCCTACAATGAAAGCCTTGATATATAAGGACTTAGTAGCTGTTAAAAAATACTTTATATTGATTACTTTAGCTATCTTAGCTATGATTTTCTATAGTTTTAAAGAAGGACAAATTTTAATAATAATGGGGCTTTTCATCCTGATTCCGATAGCGCTGACTAGTACTTTTTTTGATGTAGACCTAAAATCAAACATTAACCAATATTTGATAGGACTTGGGATTGATAGGAAAAGGATAGTAATATCAAGATATGCAATTACTTGGATATTTGGAATATTTGCCACGCTAATAGTACTAATATTTAATATTAAATACCCAGATAGTAAAGAGATTTTCAACTTGCCTCTTATCCTATCCTTGACACTTTTTTTAACAAATTTTGTATGCCTAATCCAATTGCCCTTTATGTATAAATATGGCTCGCAAAAATCAAGGATGGTCTTCACCTTAATTTACTTTTTGATATTTTTAGGAGTAAATCAAATATGGAAGAACAATCAAATTGCAATTGATTTTATAAACAAGGTATCAAATTTTAATTTAAACTTTCTTAGTATTATAATTGTGGGAATTACAGTTTTGCTAAATGTGGTTTCTCTAAAACTTTCTATCCATTTCTATAAAAATAAAGACTTTTGATATTATAAAAGTTAGAGCAGAAGTAACTTCTGCTTTTTTATGTAAAAATTTGTAAAAAGTGAGCAAGGATTATCTAAAATGTGCAATTTCTCGAAAATAACGTATATTAAAAAGGTGTTAATTTTTTTAGTTTATACTTAAGAAAAGTTACAAAATATTATTTAAGGAGGACTTATGTCTAAGAATAAAAAATCGGGAGGTATCCTGGCTTCGATTGAAAGAGTCGGAAATAGCTTACCTCACCCTGCCATAATCTTTGTCATAATGATAGCAATCCTTGCTGTCATTGCGCAAATATGTGCATCAGCAGGCGTATCAGTATCATACTATGACGCTAAGGCAGAAGCAGATAGTACAATCGAAGCGATTGGACTTTTAAATGCTGAAGGCATCCGCTACATGTTTTCATCTCTTGTTGATAACTTCACATCTTTTGCACCTCTAGGTGTAGTTTTAGTTGCTATGCTTGGTGTAGGAGTGGCTGAAGATGCTGGATTTTTTGATGCTGGCCTTAAGAAGATGCTTTCAAATGTATCACCAACTATCCTAACAGCAGCAGTTGTATTTACAGGAATTGTGTCAAATATTGCATCTGACGCAGGCTATGTAGTAGTAGTACCACTTGGAGCTATGATCTTTGCCGCAGCAGGCAAACACCCAATAGCAGGTCTTGCAGCAGCCTTTGCTGGTGTATCTGGTGGATTTTCTGCCAACTTAATATTTGGACCGACAGATGTGCTTTTAGGTGGAATTACCAATGAAGCCCTAAGAGCTTCTAATATTGATTACACAGTAAATGCTCCAGGTAACTGGTATTTCCTAATGGTATCTACCTTTATTTTGACAATAGTAGCAACACTTGTTACAGAAAAGGTCGTTATACCAAACCTAGGCGAATACAAGGGAGCTTATGTACACGAAGATAAGCCGCTTACAGACCTTGAGAAAAAGGGACTTAAAAATGCCATGATCGGATTTTTAGTTTTTGCTGTAGTAATGGCAATCCTCATGGTACCAGAAAATGCGATTTTAAGAGAAGCAAATGCTGATGGAAAGATGACCCTAGAATCCTTTATGGGCAAGGGCCTAATAGCTGCCATCCTATTTATGTTCCTAATACCAGGCTATATCTTTGGTAGAACAACAGGTAAGTTTAAGGACTCAAGAGACCTAATTGGAGCTATGACTAAGTCTATGGAATCAATGAGTGGATTTTTGGTATTAGCCTTCTTCGCAGCCCAATTCGTTGCGTTTTTCGCCTATACCAACCTTGGAACAATCCTATCTGTAAAGGGAGCAGAGTTTTTAGAATCGATAAGATTAACAGGAATACCTTTAGTAATCCTATTTATCATCCTATCAGCTTTTATTAACTTATTTATAGGATCAGCCTCAGCTAAATGGGCTATCATGGCACCAATCTTTGTGCCAATGTTTATGAATATGGGTCTTTCCCCTGAACTAAGCCAAATGGCCTACAGGATAGCAGACTCATCAACAAACATTATAAGCCCGCTAATGAACTATTTTGCAATGATAGTAATCTTCATGCAAAAATACGACAAAGACAGAGGACTAGGAACATTAATCTCAACAATGCTACCTTATTCAATAGCATTCTTAATCTTCTGGACCCTACTACTTGTAGTGTGGATGATATTTAAAATTCCACTAGGACCAGGAGTGGCACTATTTGTTTAAAATCTATCCGAGATAATGGTAGTAAAAACTT
>NZ_CALGYW010000153.1 GCF_937934665.1 uncultured Anaerococcus sp. | reverse complement strand
GTCTTGTTGACAAAATCATATTCTTAGTGTTAAGTAGTCTTATAAGAATAAAACTTACAATGAATTCTAGTAGGAAGAGTCTGAAATGGCTTTTTTGAAATTACACTTTCATTTTGTTTAAGGCAAGCCAAGCTGTCTGTGTTTGGCAACGAGTATAAAAAAAGCTGGTACCGCAAGTCTTTGCGCTTTTATGCTCTTTTTTTATACCCATTTTGCGGATTCATTGTATGAAGTGAAAGGAAAAATTATGAAATTTACTTACGAAAAAGAATACGATAATGTTTTTGACGAGCTTGTAGACCGTGGATACTATGAGCAAGCTACAAATGAAGAAGAACTAAAGAAAAAACTTGCTACAGAATCTGTGAAGTTCTACTGTGGTTTTGATGCTACAGCAGATTCTCTAACTGTTGGCCATCTTATCCAAATCATGGTTATGATGCGTATGCAAAACTACGGCCACAAACCAGTTGCCCTTCTTGGTGGAGGTACAACCCTTATAGGTGACCCATCAGGTAGGTCGGATATGCGCCAAGTAATGACTGAAGAAAGAATCGACCACAATGCAGAGTGCTTCTACAAGCAATTCCAAAGATTTTTAGACTTCTCTGAGGAAGGTGGAGCAGTTATGCTAAATAACAAAGATTGGCTACTTGACCTTAACTTTGTTGAGTTTTTAAGAGATGTAGGAAGCGAATTTTTGGTAAATGAAATGATTAAAAAAGATGCCTACAAAAACAGGATGGCAGCTGGTGGTCTAACATTTTTCGAATTCTCCTACATGCTTTTACAGTCTTACGACTTCTTAAAGATGTACAGGGAAGACGGAGTAACCTTTGAAATAGGTGGTTCTGACCAATGGTCAAATATCATCGGTGGTGTAAATCTAATTAAAAAACATGAACAAGGCGAAGCCTACGGCATGACCTTTGCCCTACTTACAACTGCAGACGGAGTTAAGATGGGAAAATCTCAAAAAGGTGCGGTTTGGCTTGATAAGGAAAAAACAAGTCCATTTGAAATGTTCCAATACATGAGAAATGTTGACGACAGAGACGTGGAGAAATTCCTCTTACAACTTACCTTCCTACCTACAGCAGAATGTAGAAAACTAGGAAGTGCTACAGATGCGGCTGAAATTAACAAGGCAAAAGAAATCTTAGCCTACGAAGTAGTTAAACTTGTCCATGGCAAGGAAGAAGCAGATGCGGCACTTGATGCAGCAAAGGCACTTTTTGCTGGCAAGGGCAATGAAGATGCTATGCCAACTACAGAAATCTCTGAAGCAGACTTACCAATTGGTCTTTTACAACTTATGACCAATGTTGGCCTATCAAAATCAAACGGTGAAGCTAGACAAATGGTAAAACAAGGCGGAGTTTCAGTTAATGATGAAAAAGTAAGTGACTTTAGACTAGAAATCACCAAAGATCTTTTTGAAGATGGTAGAATCATAATAAAAAGAGGCAAGAAAAACTTCCACAAAGTGGAACTCGCCTAAGATAAATTTCCTCCAAAACATGGGTTTTGGGGGATTTTTTTATCTTAAATTGTATAATAATCTTAGGTGATGAAATGAATAGAAACGAAGAATACTTAAGCAAAAAAAGAGCCAAAGAACTTTGGGACCTTGGCATCATAGATATGTTTGAAGTTGGAACTTTTAAATCTCTTAAAGATATCCATAGGTATTTATTCCAAGACGTCTTTGATTTTGCAGGGAAAATCAGAACTGTAAATATCGCAAAGGGGTCTTTCCGCTTTGCTCCCCTACTCTTTTTGGAATCAAACCTAGCAATAATAGAAAAAATGCCAGAAACAAACTTTGATGAAATAATTGACAAATATGTGGAAATGAATATAGCGCACCCATTCCGTGAGGGAAACGGCAGGGCTACAAGGATTTGGCTTGACCTAATCTTAAAGAAAAACCTAGGCAAGTGTGTGGATTGGGATAAGATAGACAAATTTGCTTATCTTTCTGCCATGGAAAGGTCTGTTGTAAATACCCTTGAAATCAACCACCTTTTAAAATCCGCTCTTACAGATAAAATTACCGACAGGGAGGTTTTCATGAAAGGAATCGACAAGTCCTACCTCTACGAAGACTTATATGATATTCCTATTGAAGAAATCGAATAAAAACAAAGACGAGTAATAATCTCAACCCAGAATTACTCGTCTTTTTCCTTAATCTTTTATTAATTTTTCAGCCAAAACTTTTACTATTATTACAACTACTATACATGAAATTGTCGAACCTATTAGGAGGTCCATCTTTAAAAATACCCTGTTTGCGATAAAGCCAATTAGCCAAATAACCATATTTTTATAATAGATATCTGTGCCTGTGACGTCTTTTTTAAGGATAAAGTAGTCAGCAATTTGTATGGCTATCATTGGGGCAAAAACAGATCCTATTAGGTAGAGGAAGTCTGTGATGTCATCCATCGGGAAAATTATTGCCCCGATTGTACCTATAATTGTAACTATGATTCCAATTTTCTGACCATCTACCTTCTTTGATAAGGATTCGGCAGAAATACCTGCTGAATAAGCGTCTAAGAAGGTAGTTGTTACAGTTGACAATATTATAATTATCATAGCAGCAAGACCTAGGCCTGATTTTACCATTATCATAGCAATATCACTTTCATTTGTAAGTAGAGCCATGCCCATACCGATTACATACATCCACATGGAAACTAGGGTGTAGATTACAGTTGATGTGAGGGTTGCTCCCCTTGGGTCTTCTGCCTCCCTGGTGTAGTCGGATATTAGTGGTAGCCAGGAAAGTGGCATGGCTACGGCAAGCTCTATGGCAAGGCCAAAGCTCATAGCATCAGCTGCCGCTTGTGAATTAAAACTAATTCCCTTAAATACCTTAAAGGATAGGACAATAGTTAGGATAAATAATAGGGACATGGAAACTGTGTTAAGTTTACCAAGGTTTGAAAGACCTATTTTTATCCAAAGAAGGATCAAAAGTCCTATTACTAGGGCCCAGATGATGTGGCCTGTAGAAAATACATGGGATGTTGAAATTGCCCCGTCATAAATCATAATAGCAGTCCAACCTACAAGTTGGAGGACATTTAAAAGTGCGAAAAATAGTCCACCTTTTTGACCAAAGGACATTTTTACAGTCTCCATGGCTGATTTTTCTGTCCTGCCTCCTATGATTCCTGCCATATATAAGAGCACCGCACCTATTATGTGACCGACTAGCATGGCCATGAAGCCTTTTTTAAAGCCTAGGGGTGCGAAATATGTTCCAGTAATAATTTCCGCTATTGATACGCCCGCACCAAACCAAATCAGGCCATTTTCAAAATTAGAAGTTTTTTTCAATTTCTCTCCCCTTTCATTTTCCTTTGGGATTTACAACCCCTTGTCAATTTCATTTAATAAATCTCTCCTTTTTACTTATTTACAAAAAAAGAACAAGCCAAGGCTCGTTCTAAAGTTCAAAAAAAATATGCATAAAAAATATACATCCCTCCGTTGGCATTATCCAAATCAGGTAAGGTCGAGGCTAAGCCTCCTCTCAGATCTTTTAAGAACTCCCTTGTATGTATCTTATTTTAAATCTTATAGGAAATAATGTCAAGGAAAATTTTTCCCGCTAATACTCTTAGATTAATATCGAATATATGGTTATTGATATTAGATGAAATTTGTCTTATAATTAAGTTAATAGAAATCTAAGATAAAAATAATCATTAGATATAAATCTAAGAAAGGATCTATAATGAAAGCTCACTTTGATAATTTTAATCTCATAAAAAAGCCCTTGCTTGTAAATGAAGCAGGCCTTGTGATTTATCTTTACACAAACTATCTAGCAGCCAACAATAAAAGCTTTTTCTCTTTTGAGGAGTCTTATCCTGGTTCTACCTACTCTGAGGATTTAAATTTAGTTTCTATGAACAATATATCCCTCGATAATAAGACCTATAAGGATTTTATTAGAAAAGTAAAAAAGGAATCCCTTCCTTATCTTGAAAATTTTTTCAACGGAAAAAATGAAGATATACTAAATCTTTTCTACATTTTTTCGGAAAACGACATGAATTACTTTCCATTTTTGGCAGGTATTTTTCAAAATACAAATGTCTTTGAGATTAAAGATTTTACTTATGAATTATTTGAAAATTCCTTTGACCTTCACTTTCTCAATTATATGGGGGTGGATTTAGATGAACCTAATTCTAATGAATCATCATCTATAAAAGAATACTTAAATAAAGCTTTTAAGATTAATTTCTTAGACCTTATGAATTCACTTCCTTATGAAGATAAACTATCAATGGCACTTTTAAGATCTTTTTCAAATAAAAAAAGTATCTACGATAGACTCTATCCGCTATTAGAGAAAATCTGCGATATTTTAGAAAAAAATTTTTATATGATTGAAGATATTTTCCTAGATCATTTCGACCATTTAAAAAAAGATGACTACAAAAGGATAAACGAACTTATTGACCAGGTTGGAATAAGAGATTTGCTTGCAAGGAGAACTAAGGCCCTTGATATATACGGGCTTATCATAGCTCCAAATACAACCATGTTTCAATTTTTTACAGATAATTCTGACTATACCTTTATAAAATTCGGTATATTTTCTGATAAGAAAGTCGCCAATGAAGGTAATAAATTAAAGTTATTAAGCCAATACTTAAAAATACTGGGAGACCCAACTAGGATTGACATTTTAGACCTCTTAAAGGAAAAAAACTACTATGCCAAGGAGCTTTCTGACAAGCTTTATATAACTCCAGCTACCCTGTCTTACCACATAAGCCAGCTTCAAATGTGCGGCTTTATTGGAGCATATATTGAGGGAAGGAAGACCTATTATTATTTGAGAAAACCTGGTTTTGAAAAAGTAATAGAAGAATTAACTGAATTTTCTAAGGACATAAGGGAGGAAGAACATGGAAAAGAATCTTAAAAACCTAAAAGAAAACCTTGCTCAAAATCTAAAGGACGAAGAAATCATAAAATCATACTTAAGAGCGGATAAATTATCGAATTTCGACCTTCTAAAGATGGCCTATGAGCCTTTTAAGGACAATATTAAAATAAAATTATCACTTATAATTTATCCTATAACTGCTGGTCTAATACCAATTATAGA
>NZ_CALGYW010000152.1 GCF_937934665.1 uncultured Anaerococcus sp. | reverse complement strand
CTCGGCTCGTTTGGCTTTATCAAACATTGCTAGATGGGTTTTATCTTTCTTATGCAAAGAGTTTAAAAAGTCAGTATAAATATAATCTAAAACAAGGGCTCCTCCATACCAAATGGTTTGCCGTAGGCAAACACATTTTCCCCCGCGAGGGGTCGCCCGGAGGGGGTAACGGAAGGGGGTTTAAGGGGGACCCGATAGTGGGAACGTGCGAAACGTTCCCCAGGGGTCCCCCTTATTACGAAGATTTAACTGTAAGTAGAATAATAATTTATAATAGCTAAGAAATATAATTTATCTATGATAAAAACCCTCATACCTCGTGCCTCCCACTTTTACAAAGATTCAACAATAAAAAGAATAAATCTATTCAAGATAAAGAAAAGTTTAAAATAAAGCTAATAATAAATTAGCTTTAATGATGCATTAAAACTATGGTATAATATTATAAATAATAAGAAGGTATAATATTATAAATAATAAGAAAAAAGGAGTTATTATGGATTTTTCTTTAGTTCCAGTTGCTGACAAACAATTTTTTAACTTTATCTACCTAGGCCTTGCCTCCAAGGACAAAAACCTTATCGCTATGTTTAACACCAGGGGCAATACCATGATCAAGGAATCTGTTGCAGCAGACCTTGACATAGACTACCTAGATAGTGATTATATAGATGACAACAAAACCTACAAAAGAGCCTTTCTTTCTGACCTACTTATAGGTGGTCTTAAATTAAATAAGGTTCCAGCTTTAGTTAGTAAAGATACTGCCTTTGACCTTGGCACAGATCCAATGGGCAATACCAATGACTGCGACATGGTCCTAGGTTGGAATGTTATTTCCCAATTTGCCTGGAGAGCCAATCCAAAAGAGGGCCGTTTTGAAGTTCAAACATCTGACTTTTTAGAGCCAAATAAGAAAAAAGCGAACCAACCAATTATAAATATAGGTTTTAATGGCTCTATTATAAAGGCTGCCATTGACACATCTAGACCCCTTACCATCATTTCTCCAAATATAGCAAAAGAAGCTATAGAAAGTGATAAGGAAATAAAAGATACCCTAGCTACGCTAGGCGAATCAATCGAAGGCATTACTAACCTTAACCGTTTTAAGTTTGAAAATGACAATAAAGAAGTCACCCTAGGCTCAGTTCAAATTGAAAAAGACCTAGAAGGAAATGATATACAAGTCGTATTTGGAGCAGACCTTTTAAGGTCAACTAAGTGGGCCATTTACGGACCAAGCGGCTATATTAGACTAGAAAATTTTTAAAATGTTTACAATAAAAGAAATAGAAGAGATCTTCAAAGAAAATTCCAACCCAGAAAGAGCAAGTAAGATGGCAGCCTACATGAGAAATCTTTTTGATTTTTATGGCCTACCGGCTCCAAAGAGACGAGCCATTTCTAAGGCCTATATAAAAGAAGGAAAAAATCTTGCTTCCATAAATTGGCAAGATTTAGAAGAGCTCTTCTCCCACAGATATAGGGAAATGAATTACCTGGGGCTAGACCTACTAAAGGCCCAAAGTCACCTTCTAACCATAGATGACTTTGAAAACCTAGTAGCCCTTGCTAGGATCCGTCCTTGGTGGGATACTATAGATAATATTGACGGCATAATTGGCTCTCTTGGCCATGAAAATCCAGATTTTGAAGAAAAAATACTTAACCTTGCTAGAAGTGACAATTTTTGGCTAAGAAGGATTGCCATAGGCCATCAAAGAAAGTACAAAGATAAAACCAAGACTGACCTTCTTTCAAAAATTATAAAAATTAACTTACAAATACCTACAAAAGACAAGGACGAAAAGTTTTTTATAGACAAGGCTATAGGATGGGCCTTAAGAGAATATTCCAAGACCAATCCTAGCTGGGTAAGTGGTTTTTTAGAAGAAAATAAAAACGATTTAACCAAACTTTCCCTAAGAGAAGCTAGTAAATACTTGTAAAGGCTAAATATTATTTTAGAAATAGTCATTAATAAATAAGAAAACTAAAATACTTATTATATTTATATGAAAATATGATAAAATAGAGGTAAATGGAGGAAACTATGAAAAATAACAGAAAAAAAGTCGGATACGGACTTCTTTCCCTAGCTCTAGCCTTAGCCCTACCGCTAAATGCTCTTGCTGATGAAGTAAAAGAAGAACCTGCTAACGACCAAGGCCAACAAACAGAGACCCTAATAAAAGATGAAGAAATAAAAACAGAAGACACAAGCACAGATAACCAAGCACCAGCTCCACAAGTTGAAGCTCCACAAGTGGCAAGACCAACTAATCCTGCTCCACAAGTGCTAGCACCAAGCCAAAACCTAGAAGCAAATACCAACTACATAAGCCAACAAGGCAAGGAAAAAGAAGACAAGGTCGAAGTGACCCCTTATGATGTAGAATTTAAAGAAGAAAAGGACGGAGCAAAAAACGTTACCTATCTTTCCTATTCCTTTGGCATAAAGGGAGATGACCTTCCAAAAGAATACACCATATCAGTTTTTGCCCTAAAAAATGGCGAGGTCAAAAACCTAAACATAGATAATATAATTTCTGATGATAATATTTTAACAACAAGCGAAGAGATAGAAAAAGTTTCTGAAAAAATCGAAAATGATGACATAAAGGGCTATCAGATAAAAACAGAAATTACTTCTACTGGATCTGTAAAAGCAACAGTAAAAATCGAAGAAGACGAAGATCCTGGTGACTATTCTATTTATTATGTAGTAAGCAGGGAAGGCAAAGCTACCCTAGGCAAATTTGATGCAAACCTAGGCAAGGGCGGAGAAGATAGCTTCTACATGGACCGTGAAGAAGTCAAAAAAGACTACGAAAAGAGCACAGAAGAAAAAGAAAAACCATTCGAAAACCTTCCATTTACAAAATACCTCCTAAATGATACAGACGAGGAGAAAAAACTAGAAGCATACCTAGACCTAGGTCTAGAAGATAAGGCATCTTACAAACTAGAAGTAACCTATATCGATACAGAAAATAGAGAAGTAAAAACAGAAGAAATAACAGATCTAGAAGGCTATCTACTACCAGCCAACACCCTAGCTAAGCTAGAAGTCAAAGAAAAGAAAGACAACCTTATAGACGCATCTGAAGTTTTAGAAGATGAGGTTAAATCAGCTAAGGAAAACGAAGAAGCTTCACCAGAAAAAACTGAGCAAGCAAAAAATACTAAAAGCCCAGATGAGCTTGTAAAAGAAGAAAGAGAAACTTTAGAAAAGGCAAATCCAGACCTTGATTCAGAAAGTCTAGACGTAAAAGCCCTAGCTTATACAATTGAAAAACAAAACGATAGGCTAAAAGACCTCATCAGCGATAGTGATAAGGCCAAAGTAGATCCAACCAGCCTTACAGAAGAAGAAATATCAGAAGATGCTAGGTCCAAGGCCCTAAAACTTGTAGAAGAGAAAAAGAAATCTATCTTAGAACTAGAGCCAGATATAGACGAAGAAAACCTAGACATCAGAAGCATCTCCCAAGTTCTAAGAGCTCAAACAAAGAAAATTCAAGACCTAATCCAACAGGCCTTCCTAAACTACGAGCTAGATAGCCTGGCTGAACTTGAAAAAGAAAACCCAGACAAGGCCAAAGAAGAATACAAAAAAATTGCTGAGCTTATAAAAGAGGCTAAAGAGACTAACAAAAAGGCAGAGGTTAAGCTAGTCGAATTAGACGAAATCATCCTAATCGAAAACACCACCGACCCACTCATGAAAAGAGTAAATGGAGCCAAACCAGTCCTAAACCTAGGCATGCTAACTCCACTTACTAAAATAGAAAACTTAACCAAAGACTCTCCAAAAGAAAGCGAAAGGGACTTCTCAACAAATCTTGAAAAGAAACTAGACGCAGCAATCAAAAAGGTAGAAACTGTAACCATAACAGAAAAAGACGATAAAAAAGCAGAAGAGAAAACAAATAAAGATGATAAGGCTGAAAGCCAAGAAAAATCTAAAGAAGAGACAAAAGAGATAAACACACCAATATTTGTAAGATACCTCCTTACCTTGACAAGGGAGTCTACTTTATAGACCTAGAAGGCTTCTATGATGACAATATTACAGAAGAAAAAATTAGCAAGATAGAAATGAATATCAAATTCCAAACAGAAAGATATTTCTACTCACAAGCTAAAGACAAATACAGAAATGGTATAGGAGCAAATGAATCCTATATTATTAAGGTAACTGGTAAGGTTGCAGATAAAAACAAGATGGCATATGTAGGCCATGGTAAACTCGAAAGAGTATCCACCAGCGCCGTCTCTGAAGCCCTAACCACATTTTCGAAAGGAAATGTATGGTAGGACTGATGCAGAGGCAGACAGAGGCCGCAAGGCCGACGAGAGACCTCATAAACGCTAGACCAGTATGAACGAAGAATATACACAAAACCCACAATAATTATTAGGCTCTTGCCACGCACCCCGTCTCGACTAAGAGAGCGAAGCGAACGCATGGAGAGATCTCTAGTAATAAATGTAATAAGGATACGGTAAAGGAAACACTATTTTCAATAATTGTTAGGCTCTTGCCACCCACCCCGTCTCGACTAAGAGAGCGAAGCGAACGCATGGAGAGATCTCTAGTAATAATTGTAATAAGGATACGGTAAAGGAAACACTATTTTCAATAATTATTAGGCTCTTGCCTATGATTATAAAGCCAAAACCACTTCCGCTAGTACAGGGAGGTGGAAAAGGCAGGCTTATATAGCCAAAAAACTATTATTATCCCGTTCTTTATGGCATAATAGAGATAAGGATATTGCTTGACCTTGTAGGCAAGAGCCTAAGGTTATGCAAAAACAGGCTATGGCCTAAAGATTGATAGAAAGAAACTATGTGAAGCCCTATCACAATCCGATTTTTATCGGATTGATTGAAGGACTGATGCTTTAGCACAAAATTTCATAGAAATTTTGAGATTTGACGAAGTATATATAGGTAACACAGTTATTACACATCAAGTCACAACCAAGCGACACTGACAAAAAATATAAAGGAGAAGAATATGAAAAAGAAAATTTTGTCATTATTGACAGCATTTGCAATGGTATTCGGTATCATAGCCGCACCATTCACAAGTGCTAGTGCAGCTGATGCTAAAACATCTGATGCTCCAG
>NZ_CALGYW010000151.1 GCF_937934665.1 uncultured Anaerococcus sp. | reverse complement strand
CACTATCAATATGGCTTGTCATAAGCTTCTTAACCATATTAGCAGGTAGCTCTTGGAGGGTATCTACAAGCTCGTCCTCATCAAGCTCCTTAACCAAGTCTTTTATATTTTCTTCTGATAAGATATTTAATATCCTATCCTTATTTTCTGGTTTAAGTTCTGTAAAAGTATCTGCAAGCAAATCCTTATTTAATAGCTTTATCCAAATAGCTACAGATTTTTCTGGCAATATCTCTAGTTTATCAGCCAAATCAACGGGATTCATCTTGTTGATTTCGCTTTGGAGTTGCTTAAGATTATCAACGTTATAATTTCTTTCTGCCATTTACCTCTCCTAATTTAATATTCATAAAGAATATTATCTGTATAATGGCAAATAGAAATCCACCACTATACTAGTATCTGATTTTCTTATACCTTCGATAGGGCGACGCCTTATCCATTTACTCCTCCTTGTATTAAAATAAAAATATTTTGTGCAAAATATACACAAACATCCCTACTTATTATACATTTTTTATAACTTTTCTGCAATCATTTAAAAATCTCTACAAGAGCCTTCTCTGCCTCATCTAAAGAGCTAATTTCATAATCTAAATCTAGATTTAGGCTATTTTCTTTCCCCTCTGGATTAAACCAAATGGTCTTTATCTTGGCATTTTTCCCACCTAACATATCAGATGTTAAAGAATCTCCTATGATAACATAATCATCTAGGTCATACGATCCAATTTTTTCAAACACATAATCAAAAAACCTAGGATCTGGTTTTTCAAAACCGACAAGCTCAGAAATAAAAGACTTTTTAAAAATATTATTTAAATTAGAGCCCTCAAGCTTACCCCTTTGGGCTGTCAGTGACCCATTAGTCACCGCATATTGTTCATAACTTTCAGCAAGTTTTTTAACAATTTCCTCACCATAAGGATTGAAAACATAGGTTTTCCCAAGCTCTATCTGGAACTTATGGTTAAAATCCTCCACTATATCTGTCCTAAGGCCAAACCTTGCGAAAAATTCCCTAAACCTACCCAAGAGAACCTCATCCCTAGTTATTTCATTTCTCTCAAGCCTTTTCCAGTAGGAGTCATTTATATCCTTATAAGTCTTAAGCATGTCCTCGCTTGGCTTATTTAAATTAAAAATTTCGAAACACTTATAAATAGCAGCAGTTTCTGCCAAATCAAAATTTAGAAGTGTTCCATCTATATCCCATAATATTTTTTTCATATCATCTCCCCTTTATATAAATATTTTACTACTCTAAAAATATTATAAAACTATTTACTAAAATCCCTTTTAATGATATCCTTATCATAAGAATGTGAGGTATTTATGAAAAAACTTATAAAAATAATCGGTTATTTATTACTAATCCTAATAATTGCCTTTATCTGCCTTTTAGCCTACCTAATGGCAACAGAATATAAGCCAAAAGATATAGAAGAAGTAGCCATCTCAGGATCGGCCAAAGATAAGATAAAAGCAGAAACAACCTACAAGGTATTAAGCTGGAATATAGGCTACGGTGGACTTGATAAGGATACAGATTTCTTCATGGACGGAGGTAAGATGGTAAACCCTATCTCAAAAGACCATGTAGAAGATGCCCTAACAGGGATAAAACATGAAATTCAAAATATAGACCCAGACCTACTCCTCCTCCAAGAAGTAGATAGCGATTCAGCAAGGACCTTTCATATAAATGAAGTAGGATTTTTTGATAAGGCCCTAAACGGCGCATCGACTTTTGCCTATAACTACAAGGTAAGCTTTGTACCCTTCCCTATCCCACCTATGGGTAAGATTAATTCTGGTATCTATACAAATTCTAAATTTGCTATAGAATCATCCTACAGGTACCAACAACCAATCCCACATAAGTGGCCGGTAAAACTTGCCAACCTCAAAAGAGGCTTCAACGCCTCCTACCTACCAATAGAAGACTCTGATAAATACCTAGTCCTAGTAAATGTCCACCTAGACGCCTATGAATCAGGCTCAAACGGTAGACTTGCCCAAACTAGGCAAATCATAGCCTTCATGACAGAAGAATACAACAAAGGAAATTATATATTAGTAGGTGGAGACTTTAACCAAGAGTTAAGAAAAGATTTTGTAGCAGACCTCCCAGAAGGAATATGGAATCCATCACCATTTCCATACGACTATCTAACAGACAACATAAGTCCAGTCTTTGATAAAGACACCCACTCATCAAGAGTAAACGATAAACCCTATGACCCAAATAATGCCTACGAAAGCATCATAGATGGATTTTTGATATCAGATAATATAGAAGTAAAAACCATAAAAGGCCAAGCCCTGGGCTTTGTCCACAGCGACCACAACCCAGTCTTGTTAGAATTTAGCCTAAAGGAAAATAAAGAAAATTAAAAAAATCGTCCCCTTAGAATACTATTTAATCTAAGGGGACGATTTTTTATGTTTTATGAAAGCAATATTTCCTGGGCCTTTTTGTATTTTTCTACTCTTTCTAGATCTTTTTTGCTAACTTCTTTTAGTCTATCAAGGTTAGAATTATCTCTTAAATCAGAAAGCTTAACTTCTCTTGCAAGTTCATTGGTTTTCACCTTGTTTATATAAGTAAAATAATTTACACTTTTTTCGTGAGTTAATAAACTTAAAGCCTCAAGTTCATCTTTATTTAAAAATTTAAAATCATCGAGCTTGTAGTTGTCATTATCCTCGACTACATCATGAAGGAGAGCAATGATTTTAGCACTATTATTTTTACAACCCCTAGCTACCCTAAGTGGATGCTTATAATATGGATGACCACCCTTATCTTTTTGTCCCTTGTGAGCTCTTAGCATTATTAAAATGGACTTTAAATACCTAAACATCATGCCTCCAGGTTTTTCTTAACCAAACTTCCTTTGCTAGCTTCATAAGTAAAGGCTAGCTAAGAGATTAATCATTGTTTACTATTTAATCAATTTATAAACTACATATTATCCTTAACGGCAACAGCTACCATTTTTGCCTTGGCTCTTACTTCACTCTTGCAGGTTAAAACCATACTTACAACAGCTTTTCTTTCGCCAAGCTCCTCTAAGGTTGAAACTATTTCTATTTCTTCATCCATTGGTGTTGGCTTTTTGAAGTCTACTTCTAGGTGAGCTGTTATAAATCTCCCAATAACAGTATCTTCAGTAAGCTCAAGCCCCTTTACCTGGTGTTTAAAAAACGCTGCACTAGCTGTCCCATGGCAATCAAAAAGCATGGCAATCATCCCGCCAAATAAGTTATTTGGTACTCCTCCTGTATAGGCCTTGCCTGGTTTTACCCTTGTTACAACCTGGCTTCCGTCAGCAGATGGGTATGATTTGAGGTGAAGTCCATCATCGTTTTTGGGACCACATCCCCAACAATATTGAAATCTCTCACCATAAGTATCCTGGATTGCTATATTTTTACTCATATCTAACCTCCACATATCCTCACAAAACTTTGATTCTCTAATTTATATATACCCACTAATTCTTATAAGCTCAAAATTAATTTTTCAGATCCAACTTATATATATATTATTTCCTTGGCTTTTAAAGCCAAATTTATAAAATAACTTCCTAGAAATATGATTAAAGTCGTATATTTCTGCCTTTAGATAAGCCAAGCCTTTTTCCCTAGCGTAGGATATCAATTTATTTAAAACCTTACTTCCTATATCCCTTCCCCTATATTCTTTTGAAATTACCATGGCTACCATATTGTCATCAAAAATCGCACAATCTCCTATAAGCTTATTTTGGTAGGCTATATAAAATAAGTCTCCGTTATTAGAAAGATAAGTGTACATTCTTTTTAAATCATCAAAAGAGTAGGTGTAGTCGGCATTGTCTACCATTTTTATAGTTTCCCTATCCTGATACCAGGTAAGAGTGACTTTATAGGCAGGGAAATATTTGATTAAGTACAAACTATCAGAAATTATGAACCTAGCTATAGGCTTTCTATAGTAGCAATAATCACCTTCAATATTTCCTGTATCAATAAAGCCCAATCTCTTCCAAAAACCAAAGGCTCTTTTATTTTCCCTATAAATTCCAACCGATACAAAATCAACTTTGTAACGATCTTTAAACAATTGAAGCAAGGCTTCTACAGCTCTTGTTCCATAAGTTTTGTTTTGAAATTTATCTTTTATAAAAAAATTAATAATCTGCCCAAAGTTATCCTTAGCAAAAATTGAAGTAAAACCGATAAACTCATCACCATTATAGATTCCAAATGCATCCATATGACTATAATCTAGGAAACATTCTGCTATAGAATAAAGAGCAGAATCTACATATTCTAATTTTTCACCTTTAGTTTTTAAAGCTATAATTTCATTAAAATTTTCTTCATTTACTTTTATAAGTTCCATAAGTTTACCAATGCTAGTCAATCCTATTCCAATTATTATCAATTAGTTCTTTTAGGTTTTTGTAATTATTTTTAAATAACTTTCCGTCCATCTCTACCTCGTACTCGTAGACTTTTCCCAGGTGGTTTATTTTTAAGATTTTTTTATTTCCCTCCACTAGTTCAAAGTCCTCTATTTCATTCCAAGCCATAAAGAGGAAGTCTTTTTTATCTGAGTTTGATATTTCTGATTCATAAACTCCTTTTGGATCAAAATACATAATAAAGGTTCTAGAGCTATCAAATACATAGTACACACTTGATAATAATAATTTTCCAAGCCCCTTAGCAGGACTATTATACTTAAAAACTAAGAGGTAAGACCCATCATCTCCAAATTTTTCCCTTACTTTTTTGTCCATCTCATCACTTGTGTTAAATAATAATCCCATAATATCTCCTATTTAAAAATAAATACTTCTTTGATGTCCTTATCAAATACCTTGCAAATCTTATAGGCGGTCTCAAGAGTTGGGCTTATGGTATTATTTTCATAAGCCATGATAGATCTACGCTTTAGCCCAACCATCTGAGCCAAAGCATTTTGAGAAAGACCCATTTCTTTCCTAAATTCCCTAATCCTATTTTCTATTACTACATCCAAAAACTATCCCTCCATTTTTTTATAAATCTCTCCTGTATTGTATCCTAGCAATAAGAGTATACACCACAAAAATACATAAGGTTAGATATAACTTAAAGACCTTACTATCTATAGCAGCATTTGGGTCATAACCAAGCGCAAGCGTTTGGATAGCGCCAAGGGCTAAAATAATTATTATAGAAACTAATGTACTTAGCAAAAATGCCTTTAAGTTGTAATATTTTTTCATTTTACCTCCCTCATTTTTAAAATAATAAAAAGAAATATAGAAAAATACTCCCAAGCCTAAAACAATAGGTAAGAAACTTGGCACTTCTACAAAAAACATAGTAACTAGCAAAATAAAATAAAAAACTATAGCAAAACTTATCATATTCATCCCCTTGCATCAATTTTTGTTACATTTATAGTACTATTTATGTTACATTTATAGTACCATAAAATAAAAAAATACGCAAGATTTTCTCATAAAAAAAGCCCTTAAGGTTTAACCTCAAAGACTTTTTATCATAATCATGCAAGGATTATCCTCGCCCCATATTTCTTTAATTGTTTCAAGCTTCATAAAACCAAGCGTCCTATAAAAACCTACAGTCTCATCATAGTACCTATCAAGACCATAATCTAGGGTTTTAACTTGAGCAAAGCTATGGCTATACCTGTATAGGTCTAGGACTTTACCTACCAAAAACTTTCCAAGACCCCTTCCCCTATAATCTTTAAAAATACCTAGACAATAAATCTCTATAGCCTCATCTGAAGTTTCCTTCATAGTAATAAAACCAAGGTCCCTACCATCCTCACTTACTACATAGGTAGCTAAAGATCTCGCCATGTCAGCATAGGTTAAAATTGCCTCTTCAAATTCAAACCATTCTGGAAGGTCAGTCAAAACTTTCTTTACTAATTCATACTTATATGCCTTATCATTTTCTAATCTAATATCCATCCAAATCTTTCCTTAACTCATATTCATTATATAAACCAAAACCAATACCTGCATCAAAACCATCAAGGGAAGGCCCAATTTGTAATATGTCTTTTTAGTCTTATGTCTAAAAACCTTCATAGCAAACAGACCACCAACTGCCCCACCCATAAAGGAAAGGGCCAGCAATAATCCATTTTTTATCCTCCAGCCATTCTTCTTAGCCTTATGCTTATCATAGGCAAAGGCAAAAAAGCTAAGTAGGTTAATTATAAGTAAATAAGCAAGTAGATAGGTGTTGTCCTTAAAAAATTCCAAAAAATTAAACCTAAGACTACTAATATCTTTAGATCCTAACAAAAATAAAACAAACTCTATGCCAAGACTAGCGAAGGCAAAAACCTTAAGGCTAAGCCCATCCTTAGCGGCCGTCCTGTCAAAAATAAGGATGGCAAGAACAAGGCCCAAAGGCCCACCAGCTATAGCTATTAAATAAAGAAAAAAACTTAAAATATTTTTTATAATCCTAGACCTAGCCCACTTATAGAAAATGTAAAAAATAAATCCAATAATATTAACACCTACAAGGTAAATCCCAAAATCAAAAGCCCTATTCATCTATTTTCTCAATCCTAAAAATATTTATAACATCCGCATCAGGACAAGCAAAACGCACATCACCCGACTGAGAAAGAGGTAAACTTCCCCCATAACGGAGGATATCAACCATGGGAAATAGCGTGTGCATAGCCAGAGAACAAAATTCTCCCCTATCCTTATCAAAATCCCAAGTTTTCCCAATCTCATAACCCTTGTGACATCCATAGTCACCCTTCCTATCTACTAAAGTAATCTTAATCTTTGGTCTCATCCATACCTCCCTAGTCTATTATCTAAAACCTCTTCAAATCCGCAATAAAAATACCCCAGATTTTCTGCAAATACGCATTAGAATTTATATCATTAAACCGCAAATCCGCATTATAAAAACTCAATATTTCTGCAAATACTCATTATAAATAATATCAATATATAATTTAAACACACATAATCATTGACTTTTCAATAAATATACTCTTATAATGCAATCTCTAAAACAAATATATCCGGATAAACTTTTTTATATCATTTTCTTTATTTTAGACCTCCCTACAATCCACGCCAACCATCTCGAACGAAGTGAGAGATTTCTTTATCATGGGTTCCGTGATTACACCGGTGAGAAGTCTATATAATAATCATTCTATACCTACAGAAGTTTTCGTAAAATCCAAAAATCATACATAATTAGCTATATTACATTTATAGTACCACGAACACACTGAGCTTAGTCTTTTTTATGATAAAATCA
>NZ_CALGYW010000150.1 GCF_937934665.1 uncultured Anaerococcus sp. | reverse complement strand
CCATCCTTATTTATGATTTGAAGCGCCTCTTCAAACCTTGGGATAAAACCTGTTAGGTATTCAAAATTTGACCCGTGCTCCTTATCTGCATAGATAACTAGAGAAGATAGGCCAAAGTCTTCCATGTTTTTTAGAACTTTAGCGAGTCTTTCTTCATAGGTCGCATCGGATAAAATCACTGGTTTTCTATCGTTATCAGGCTGGGGAGCCTGGATTTTTTTGTAAGTTACTTTCACTTATTCCTCCTATATGATTTATAAATAAATTTATTCATACATAACCTACTATACAAGAAGACAAAGATATATAAAGAATTATAAATAAGAAGTTAAAGTCATTTTTATATTGATTTTATGGGAAAAATAAATATAATGATTGCAATATAAGCAAGAAAAACAAAGGGAGATTTATGACTAAATTTAAGAAAACTTTCGCGACAGCCCTAACCCTAGCCCTAGTATTTGGAGTAGGATCTAAGGCATTCGCCGATGAAGATACAGACTCACTTTTTAATATTTTGACAACCGATATAGCAGAAAACCAAGAAGATAAGTCCCAAGAAGGCGAAAAGGACAAAGATAATAACTACGAAACCGACCCTGCCTACAAGGAAGAATTCGATGCTCGTTTCAATCTCTACCAAAGAATAATACTTGCCAAAGAGATGGGCAATATCGAAATAGATGGCTTTATAGACATCCTAAACAAAAAGGCAGCTACAAAAGAAGACCTAGAAAAAGCCTTAGTAGAAATCAACAAATTAATCGATGAGTCAGACGAGAAAATCGCCCTAGACCTAGATATAGACGGTGTTAAGAGAGATGTAAGAGACTATATCCTCTACGGCAAGCTATTTTTCTTAGATAATCTAGATAAGAAAGATATCAAAAACCTCTACCTCTTCTATGAAGCAACAGTCAACTCCTACACCTTCACCAGATCAAGTGACGAGGAGAAAAAGCCCCTCATGCCAGTCCTTGAGGAAATCTACGACTATATCCTAGAAATAGACGAAAAGGTAAAGGGAAAGATTGAAATAACAGAAGAAGATAAGACAAAGACAAATGATCTTATAAATAAATTAGAAAAAGCCCTAGAAGAGAAAATAAAAGAAAATGCAAATACAGAATCAACCGAAGTAGAAAAAACATCCTACCAAACAGGAGGAGATGAAGTAGATGGAGAGCTTAACGAAGACTCCGCCTTCTACAAGTCAGATAGAGAAGGTATCAAGGACGCTTACACTAATCTTGATAAAAAACAAAGGGAATTTTTAGACCAAATAAACAAAGACAACAACGATGAAATCTCAGAAGAAGAAATCACTGAGGGCGGCTATAGCCTACCCCTAGAAGGACCAAGTGAATTTATAAAACCTTTCTTAGTAAATCAGACTGATAAAAAATCAGTCGAACTAGAAAGTAAGGAAGTAGCAAGCGAAACTAGCAAAGAAGAACCAAGCAAAGAAGCTACAACTACTGCTCCAAACCCAAACTCCTCAAACCCACCAGAAACTGTAACCCTCTCCCAGGGGGAAAATACCCAAGGCACCGAGGAAAAAGAAGAAGTCAAAAAAGAAGACGCTCCACCCCTACTAACCCGCGCCGCAAGCCAGGTAAAAACAGGAATAGAGAGCATAGGCTACCTAGGAATCATCCTAGTAGTAGCAATAATAGCCTTCGTGGTATTAAATAAGAAAAAAGAAGATAAGTAAAAGCAAGAGGACCTGCCAGGGTCCTTTTTCTTTGCCAAAGCTAACCTAATTCACTTATCTAATTTACTAGGGCCAAGTATAATAATAAAAATAAAAGCAAGGAGAAAAGCATGACAAAGAAAATCATCACAGCACTAGCCCTAATCCTTTCCCTTACTGCCTGCAAGCCAGCCGAGAAAGAGGTCAAGGAACCAGTCAAAAAAGTAGAAATCGAAGCAAGTAAAAAATCTGATCAAAAACCTGATAAAAAAGAAGCAAAAGAAGAAAAAAATATAGAAGATAAAGTGCCAGCTAAAACAAAAGAAAAGGCAAATCAAGATAGCGAAATCTTCGATAAGCTACAAGGAAAAGAGTTTAGCTCCTACCTAACAAACGGTAGTGAAAGAATAGTCTTTTATAAAGACGGCAAATTTGACGGAGCTTGGTGGAGTGGTGACGGCATGTCCATGCTAGCCAACCTCTACACTGGCAAATTTTCAGATCCTAAAAAAATAGACGATAAGACCTATTCTGTAAAGCTTGAAACCATGGAATATCAAAGCCCTACCTCAGGCAAAGATCCTCAAGATGAGAATATAGAATATATAGAATCTCAATATTTTGATAAAAAATGATAGGAGACGAATATATAATCCGCCTGCCAGGCACAAGTCTAGCAGAGCTTGATAAGGCCAACACCGGCTACATGTTTGACTACAATCCTGATGTAGAAAATGGCATAGTAAATATGTACACCTTCTCAAAAACAGGCCTAGACCTTTTCCCACAATTTGCAAGCTGCCTATTTTTAACAGAATCAAAGAACGCCCCAAAAAGATCCATAAATGAAAATACAAACTACTTTACAAGTGATATTTATGGGGACAGTAACAAAACTCAGTCAGAAGATAAGGCAAAGGAAAAATCCCAAGCCCAAAACGCTCCTAAAAAAACCAGCGGCATAAACCTCCCACCAGAACCAATTGGCCAAATAGACCACGCCACTCAAATCGATATGGGAGAAGTGTTTTTTTCAAACTATCTAGTAGGCAAGGAAAAATCCATAGGTGATGATCTAGAGTCTGACGAAAGCATTAACTTTATAAAAAATAAACCCGAAGCCTTTTATAATCTAGACTACTCAAAAGACTACATCGACAGATTAGAAAATAAAACCCTAAGCGATGTGGACTTTGGAAGTGATGACCCTCAACCAATAATCAAAGTCCTAGGAGAAATCATAGATGGCAAAAAACTAAGAGAAGACATAGACAATCAGTACGTAAATATCTACGAATACACCCTCCCTGCAAGGACAAGAGACGGCGAAAAAATCCTAATAAGCCTAGTCTACATGGGAGATATAGACACAGCCACCTTCATCACAGAAGAAGGCACCGAGCTCGTAAAAGCCTGGGCCCTACCACTAGGAACCTACACCATAGACCACAAAGACTACGGCAAAATAAAA
>NZ_CALGYW010000149.1 GCF_937934665.1 uncultured Anaerococcus sp. | reverse complement strand
ACATTACGCAAATATCGTTAAATTGGCTCAAATTGATTACATTACGCAAATATCGCCCATACTTCCCTATAATTTCTTTGTTTTTGTAGCTTCTTTTTGCTCCTTTGAGTTCATCTCATCTGCTGTTATGTCAAATTGCTTTAAGTTGTTGATCGCCTGTTTTAGGTTCTTGATTCTTTTATTGTACGGCTTCATCGCCTCTTCTTTTGCTTGTATTTCTTGTATTAATTCTCTTTCTAGTGTTTTAATCATTCTATATTCCCGCTTTCGCTTTTTTAATTTTTGCTTGTACAGCTGCTATAAGCTCGTCTTGATGTATTCTTTTTTCTGTGAGACTTTTGATCGCATTCTCATCTTCTGTACCCTCCCCTCCTAAGTGGTTTATGATACCTGTTTCTTTTTGCCCCTGCCTGTATAATCTGGCGTTGGCTTGTAAGTAGTTCTCTAGGCTGTAGGTTAGCCCGAACCATACGACTATGTTCCCTCCTGCTTGTAGGTTTAGTCCGTGCCCCATGGAGGCTGGATGCGCTAGTAGCAGGTGGATGTTACCTTCGTTCCATTCATCCAGGTCTTCTTTGGTGTTTAGTTCTCTAGGTTCTAATTTTTCAAATCTTGCCATAAGTCTTTCGTAGTCATGCTGGTAGTTGTATAGCACCATGATTGGCTTACCTTCGTTTTCCTCTATGATTTCTTCTAAAGCTTCAAGTTTTAGATCATGAATAGGTATTACTTTCCTTTCCTCATCATAAACTGCCCCGTTTGCCATTTGAAGTAGTTTGTTTGATACAACTCCTGCGCTTGTTGCTGTAATCATGTCTTCATCAATGGTTACCAGATAATCCCTTTCCATTTTGTCATATATCGCCTTTATGCTAGGTGGCATTCTTAGTTTTATAGTGTTATCAATTCTTTCAGGCATCTTTAGGTGATCTTCTGCTTTTAAACTTACCGCTATGTCTTCTATCTGCTTATAGATTTCTTTTTCCGCCCCTGGTTTCAGCTTATAGTTAAATACTACGTTTCTGTTTCTCTGATTGGGGTCAAAG
Source organism: uncultured Anaerococcus sp. (assembly GCF_937934665.1). GTDB lineage: Bacteria > Bacillota > Clostridia > Tissierellales > Peptoniphilaceae > Anaerococcus. The sequence continues at coordinate 4,207 of NZ_CALGYW010000149.1, read as the reverse complement.
TATTTATTTCGGTATCTCGTGATACTTGATTCTAATCTTTCCCCCTGATCTAGTAGGTATATCTGTGCCCATAGGTCTTGTAAGCTGTTAGGTGCTGGTGTTCCTGTTAGTAGGATTACTCTTCTTGATATTGCCGTTGCTTTTCTTAATGCTTTAAACCGTTGGCTTTGGTGGTTTTTAAAGCTTGATGACTCATCTATCACCAAGGTGTCATATGGCCACTTTTCTTTTCTTGCTAGGTAGTAGTCTATTAGCCACTTGGTGTTTTCTCTATTGATGATATAAATGTCAGCTCTTTTTTCTATTGCTTCTTCTCTTTTTTTCTTTGATCCTATAATCTTTGAAATCCTTAAGTTTTTTAAATGTCCCCATTTATCTATCTCATCTGGCCATGTCATGTCTGCTACTCTTAAAGGCGCTATAACTAAAACTTTGTTAACTGTGAAGCTGTCATACATCAGGTCGTTAAGTGCCGTTAAGGTGCATACTGTTTTTCCTAGCCCCATATCTAAAATTAGCGCTATTTTGGGTTTTTTCTTGATCTGTGCTATCGTGTAGACTTGGTAGTCATGTGGTGTAAAGTTCATCTGCCACCTCTTTAATAAAACCATCGATTAGTTCTTTCGTGTGTAGTTGCATCACGTTGGCTCCTAGGTCTTTTAAACTTTGCTGTTGGAGTTTCTGTAGTGCTGCTGTCTTTCCACCTTTCGGTCTTTTGAGTTCTACAAAATACACCCTTCCTTCTGGTAGTACTACTAATCTATCTGGCACTCCATTGTTTCCTGGTGACTCAAACTTATAAGCTTTGCCGCCTATTCTTTTCACTTCTTTTACCAAGTACCTTTCTATTGTCTTTTCTAGCATTTCTTAACTTTTCATCCTCCTTAGTACTTTTCTTAAAATAAGCCCCTGACTACAAGACTACAATAATTCCTATACGTGCGCTAATACGCACTTTAGGCGGAACGCATTACGATGTTGTCTGCCTAAATGGTATATTTTACCAAAATAGGAATATTTTGTAGTCTTTGTAGTCAAGCCCTATTTGTTGGCTTTACTGTCGTGTTATCGCTGACTACAATATTTTTTTAGAGTTGTAGTTTTTTGTAGTCTTTGTAGTCAGCTGCAATTGTTGACTTTGTAGTCATTGTAGTCATTGTAGTCATGGTTTGTAGTCATACAAAACGCAACTATTTTCGCCTATAACCTCTCTGACTACCGTAGGCCCCGAACCTTAAAGGATGCCTTACTTTTTCCCAGTTTCTAAAGGTGTCTAGGGCCTCATTGATCTGACGGCCGTCTAGTGGTTTCATGTTGGCTATATCTTTTGCTAGCATCTCGTTCCACACCTCTGCGGCACACACTTTATCACGGTATGCTAATTCCTGATCCTCTGCCCTAAAGTCATCAGTAGCTTGTACCCATTGGCGTTTTTCGTATAAGGATTTATCATCCCATCCTTCTTTTGGTATTGGTATCTTTAGGTATTCTTGGATTAATCCTATATAGGCATTATGCTGGCTATGCTCCTCTTGCATCTCGGTAGCTCTCTTTTGAACTAAAGGAGGTAACTCCATGATATTTTCGCCCTGTTTAAAGTAGTAGACTGCTTCCGCCCATATCTGGTCTATCTCGCTTTGGTTCAAGTCATCCCATACGGTTTTTGTCCTTTTTTCCTCATTGGTATCTAGCACCCAGAAGCGGCGCCCTCCTGTTGGGTCGTTTAAAAACTCATTATCATTGGTGGTCCCTATGAAGATACACTGTCTTTTACTTACGGTCGTATTTCTTGCAAAAGCTCGCCTGAAGGTGTCTTCTTGTTTTGAGATGTAGGATTTGATAGCTTCTCTTTCGCTTTTTCTTAAGGCTGCAAGTTCGCCCATTTCCATGATCCACACGCCGTCTAGTGCCTCGTAGGCTTCTTTCCCTTTGATATCAGGCAGACTATCAGAGAACCATGGGCCTGCTAGCTTTTTAATGATATAACTCTTTCCTAACCCTTGGGTCCCTACAATGGTTAGCATTTGGTCGAACTTGCACCCTGGATTGAAGATTCTTGCCACCGCTGCTACTAGGGTTTTTCTTGTGATGGTTCTAGTGTACTCTGAGTCATCTGACCCTAGGTAGTCTATGAAAAGTGTTTCAAGTCTTTTAGCTCCGTCCCATTTTAGGCTATTTAAATAATCGCGCACTGGGTGGTAGGCGTGTTCTTCAGCTACTAAACTAAAGGCGTCTATAAGCTTTTGTCTGCCCTGGAGCCCATATACTTTCTCTATGTAGTGTCTTAGGCCGGCATCGTCTGTGTCGTTCCAAAAGTCGCCGTTTCTTTGCCATGGGGTGTTTTTAATCTTAACTTCTAATCTTTGGTTGAATAAGTTTTTTGCGACCATGTTCTTTATGTTAGGGTCGTTTCTTAGAATGATGAGCATGTTGTCGATGGTCTCTACGTAGGCGCCATGTTTGTTTGTTTCAAGCTTTGTGATCCATTCTGTGTCTATCTCTGCACTATCATCTAAAAGGTCTACATCGCCGAATTCTTGCGCTGCTAATTCTAAACGCTCCGCGCCTATGGTCTTTTTGGTCTCATCATCGTTTACGACTAGGTCTATCATTTTCTGCCAGCTTGGCAGTCTGTTTATTGGGGTATCTTCTTTAGCTTCTTTGTCAAGCTCTGCGAACTTATGAATTCTCACTAAGTCAAAGGCGTTACACAGCTGTCCGCTGATAGGGTCTGTCCCGTGGTTTGAATATGCGAATTTGTCATCATAAACTACAAGCCCTGAAGCGGTAGACCCGCCTGTGTAGGTGTAGCGCCCTGGTGTAGTGCTTTCTTGATACGCATCTGGTAGGAACTTTTCTATTGCCTCCTGGATCGTATAAGTTCTACAAAAGGAACCTATAAGCCCGTCCTTTTCTAAAGGGTCGCCCTGCTTATCAGCTGTCTTTTTTCTCATGCCATCGGCTCTGGATGATTCCGGCCAGTAGGATGTGTCGCGCCAGTCTTCATAAAGGGCTAGCACGGCGTTAGGGTCTAGAACTGGGGCATCTATGACTCTGTAAAAGTAATCCCCGTCTTTGCTTGTTGATGGCCAGTACATAAGCCTGGTTGCTTGATAAGTGGTGTCATCAAAGTAATCCATGCCGATGCCATCAGCTATTTTTCTTGCTATTGCCTCGTAAGCTTCCGCGCTCACTGGCTCTGCTAGTGGTATGATTAATCTGTATCTAGGTTTGTTAGGTCTGTGCTTGTGGGTTGAGTAGGCTACCATAGCATAATCTGTGATGAGCTCGATATCGTCCCATAGGTCTTTTGTTGCAAAGTCCACATCTAGTGTTATGAAGCTTCTGTTTACAACGTGTCCGTTTTTTCGCCTACCTTCTTTTAGGTGGCCTCCTACAAAGCCCCCGACGTCTTTTATCTGGTCTTGATCGTCTTTTTTCATCTTGGCATATTGCTCTACTGTCTCATGGGTGTAGTGTGTTGTAGCTAGTTTCTTTGCTAGTGATGACCAGGTTATGTTTGTGTTCTTCCAGGAGGTTTCTTTACGGCTTTTAGCCACTGCTATGGATAACTTTAAATCTGGGCTGTGTTTGATTTCCGCCATAATTTTATAAGGCCCCCTTTCTTATGTAATAATTTTTTGAGAAGCATAATTGCTTACTCCTTTCTATTCTGCTAATAAATCCCGTATCTCATTAACGTCTAGCGGTATCAGAGATAGTGATAATCTCTCATGGTTGTGTATAAAAGTGTTTTGTTTTCCTGTTGCTACCTTATGAATTATCGCCTTAGCGACATCCACGCTTTTGTTAAACTTTTCCGCGAACTCTTTAGTATTGTCGCAGACGGCATGGAGGTTGTCGTTCTCATCATAAACGGCTATAAGGTACCCTTTTTTATAAAATACATTCAGATTGACTCCCTCGCTTTCTTGACTATTGCTTAGCGGATTTAAGCTCTTGTGCGAGTAGGTAGTAATCTAGATCGCTAATCGCCTTCTCTAAGTCTGCCCATAGGTTGTTTAGCTGCGGTACCGTTACTTCTTGGTCGACTGATACTTCTACTTCGTGCTCTCTGCCGCATTCAGGGCACTCTGCCTCTTCTGTGACTTCTGTTTGAAGCTCTATTGTAGTGGGAACTTTTGCCACTAAGGCTTTCAGCTCCTCTATGGTGTCTTTCACTTTATTAATAATGACAGCTTGCGCT
>NZ_CALGYW010000148.1 GCF_937934665.1 uncultured Anaerococcus sp. | reverse complement strand
TTTTCAAAGATAGTTTCCTCTATTTCCCTGTCTTTGGAAAAGACTAGGTTGTCAAATATATTATAAATTTTCATATTTTTCCTAGTCTTCTAGGCACATTTGATAAATTTTCTTCACATCGCTTGGTTTTAGGTCTATGAAGCCTTTTTTAACTCCGTCCTTGCCACAAGCCTTGATACTCATTTCTTCAAAGTGTTGGCTATCTATGCCAATTTTTGTAAGATTTGAATCAAGACCTAGGTCTTCAAAGAAAAATTCCCTTACTTTCTCTATGGTTTGCCTTGCAATTTCCATTGGTTCTTGATTTTTATCTAGATCAAAGACATTTACTCCTAGGTCTACATATTTGTGGACTGTTTTCTCGCTTAGGGTATATTTCATCCACCTTGGTGTGAGGATGGCAAGGCCTAGGCCGTGGGTTATGTCGTAGAAGGCAGATAGTTCATGCTCGATTGGGTGAACTGTCCAGGAAGCCTTGCTGGATGCTGATATAAAGTCATTTATAGCCCAGGATGAGGCCCACATTAGGTTGGCTCGGGCTTCGTAGTTTTCTGGGTCTTTTAGGGCGATTGGTCCATATTTGATTACGGTTTTCATTAAAGATTCCATTATCCTATCTAGCATAAACATGGTGCCATCTACATTGAAATAAGTTTCAAAAATATGAGACATGATGTCTGCTGTTCCTGCTGCTGTTTGGAATTTTGGTACTGAGTAGGTTATTTCTGGGTTTAAAAATGATACCTTAGGTCTAGTGTCTGGGTGGCCTGAGGATAATTTTTCCTTAGTTTCTGGATTTGTGATGACACCACCGCAGTCCATTTCAGATCCTGTTGCTGCCATGGTTAGGACTGTTAGAAGTGGGATAGCAGGGCTCATTGGTTTTTTCTCTGAGATAAATTCCCATGGGTCAAAATCAGCACAGGCTCCCGCTGCCATAAATTTGGATGCGTCTATGGTTGATCCTCCACCTACTGCAAGAATAGCTCCAATGTCATTTTCCTTGATTATCCTAATACCTTCTCTTACAGAGCCTATCCTTGGGTTAGGCTCGATGCCAGAAAGTTCAAAGACTTCAATACCAGCATCTTTTAATTCCTTTATGACCTTGTCATAAACTCCGTTTCTTTTTATAGAACCTCCTCCATAGGTTAGGAGGATTTTGTCGGTGTATTTTTTTGCTTCTCCACCTAAATAATCTAGGGCATCTTTTCCAAAGTGGATCCTTGTTCCAATATCGTAAGTAAAGTTATTCATAAAATCTCCTCTCTTTTTTTATTTCTACCCATTTTATAAAATTTTTCA
>NZ_CALGYW010000147.1 GCF_937934665.1 uncultured Anaerococcus sp. | reverse complement strand
CCATATTATACAACAACCCTGCTTGCGAGTGATTTGACAGCCAGCAAGGTTAGGGATATTTTAACAAGTATTGAGGGCTATAATGTGATTGATCCACTTGATGTGGATAGGGCAAATGAGCTAATTTTTAAGAAGAGAGAGGGGAATATTACTGCTAAAGAGCAAAGGTCACTAATGATGTCTTTGCAAAATGCAAATAGGAGACTAAAGGAATTATCAGAAGAAGAACAGAAGGACTTTATCTCAACTATGAGAAACTTCAAAAGATTTTATGAATTTTTGATCCAAGTTTCTTGCTTTGAGGATGTGGATGTTCACAAGTTCTATATCTATATTTCCTATTTCCTAAAAATCATATCCATAAATGAAGCTGGCCCTGGTTTTGACCTTAAGGGCAAGGTGAGGGCTGATAATTTTGTCCAAAAGAAGAGTGGGACTCATACGGGTGGTGGAGGTACTTCATCTCCTATAATAAGCCTACCTGTGGCAGGTCCTATAGAATTACCACCAGACAAAAAGGAAAGGTTGTCAGAAATAATTGCAGAAATCAATGCCAAAACAGGGGCAAACTATGATGTGGACGTGGCAACCAAGGCTGCTATGCAGATCAGAGATATTATGCTAAAATCTGACGAATTAAAAACATCAGCCAAAAATAATTCTGAAAATGACTTCAAATTCTCATATTTTTCAAATGTGGAAGACGCCCTCATAGAAGGTTTGGGACAAAATCAAGGATTTTTCTCCTACCTCCTAGACCATGACGATGCACAAAAAGAAGTCTTGGGTATTTTCCTAAGCGAAATCTATAGGAGCCTTAGGGCATAAAATATTTGCTTGGCCATGCTTTGAGGTGAATTATGAAAAAACTTACAAAAATATTAGGGCTAATTTTCGCAATCACAATAGGAGTTTCCCTCTCCTTCTTACTAAGAGATAAGGAAACTCATTTTGATTATGAAATTGACCCTAAATATTATTCTGATAAGCAAAGTCCTTATGAAAATGACTTTGACTATGCTTTTGACACCCTAGAAAAATACTATGCTCTTTTTTATAGGAATGGGACCTATGATTTTTTGAAAAATCGAGAAGATTACAAGCAAGAAATCAAAAACCTAAAGACGGATAAAGAATTTTTTGATAAGATGAATAAGATTTTATCGGACCTTGAAGATGGCCATACCAATCTTTTAGATTCAAGGCAGGCCCATGACATTAAGGAAACTTTCACTTTGGCCAATGACCTTTATCCCAAAACTGTAAATTATGACCTTATAAATTATTTATTTGATACCAAAATTTCACGTTTTTTTGATAAAATATTTGAAAAAAGTCTTGCTGATACTCAGAACCTCAAGGTCCAAGATATAAATAATGACATCGTCTACCTAAAAATAAGAGCTATGATAGATCCAGAAAGTGATGCTTTTGCTGATGATTTAGACCTTTTAAAGAATTATCTTAAAAAATCTAAAAATAAAAGGGCCTTGATTATCGATATCAGAGGTAATGGTGGGGGCAATGCCTCTTACATATATGACTATTTATATCCTATGATTATGGGAAAAAAAGACTTTAAAGATACTCATGAATATATTTTATTTAGGACAGATGAAGTATTTAAGTACGATGCCCAATACCCAGAGATAAAAAGAGTGATAAAGAAAATTAAAGAGTCTGACTTTAAATATATGGAGGAAAATATTCCTTTTCTTAAAAAGAATAAGGAAATGATGGCTGACCTTAGAAAAAATTACACCCATATTATTTTTAATCCAGGATATAAAAACAAGGGAGAATTTAAAGACGACTATAAATTTGATGGTAATCTTTATCTTTTGGTAGATAGGGAAGTCTACTCTTCAGCCCAAGTTGCAGCCCACTTTTTTAAAGATAATAATCTAGGGGTGGTTATAGGTGAGAAAACTGGAGGCGACGGTATAGGAACAAGTCCTGCCATGGTCAAACTCCCAAATACCAAATACATCCTAAGATTCTCCCACCAGCTCGGTCTTAGGGAAACAAAAACAATTGAAGAATCCACTTACACTATCCCAGACATAGAAATCCCAAGAAAAGACCACTCACAAATCCCTTCTAATGACGGTTGTGTTAGGGAAGTTATTAAACTTGAGTCTAAGGATAAATAAAATTATAAAAACAGGCGGCATAAGAAAATATGCCGCTTTTACTCTTGGAATTAGTAAAATAGGAAATTGAAATGAAAAATAAAATGGACAAGCTTACTTATAAGCCTAAAATTTTATAGAAAATAAGCCCTCCTTTGGGTATAGTGGTTAGGATATAGAGAGGGATTATGACTGAATTAAAAATACCAAACCACATAGCCATTATCCTTGATGGAAATGGCAGGTGGGCTAAAAAACAAAATAGGCCTAGGACCTTCGGCCATAAGGAAGGTGCGGAAAATGTGATTAGGATAGCAAGGTCAGCTAAGAAATTTGGCGTTAAAACTTTGACTCTTTATGCATTTTCTACAGAAAATTGGAAAAGACCTGCTAGTGAAGTTGGGTTTTTGATGGATTTACTGATTAAATTTGTAAATTCTAAGATAGATGAGCTTATGGAAGAAGATTGTAAGCTAAATTTCTTAGGAGATATAACAAAGCTTCCTAAAAAGACTAAAGAGGCTTGCGAATTTGCCTTAGATAAAACAAAGGATAACAAGTCGCTTGTTATAAATATCGCCCTAAACTATGGGGGCAGGGACGAACTTGTCCACAGTTTTAAAGAAATTATGAAAAAAGGCTACGGATCTGATGAGATTACAGAAGAATTAATTTCGGATAACTTATATACATCGGGTCAAGCTGATCCAGATCTTTTAATTAGACCGGGTGGTGAGCTTAGATTGTCAAACTTTTTAGTCTACCAGCTTGCCTATACAGAGCTGTATTTTACTGAAGTTTTGTGGCCTGATTTTACAGAAGATGACCTTAGGGAAGCGATAGTAGCTTTCACCAAAAGAGATAGAAGATATGGTGGCTTATGATTAAGTTTTTAAATAGGGCCTTGGGTGGCATTGTTATTTTGACCCTTCTAATACTTATTACTTATATGGGTAGGATTCCCCTTGCCCTTGGGGTGACAGCTTTTTCTTATATAGCCCTTCATGAGATGGACAAGGCTTTAAAGAAAATTGACCTTCACTTGCCAATAAAAGCCTTGTACTTTATCAACGGAATGATTATGCTTGCAGCTTTTATAAATAATTCGGATATGTATATAGCATCAATTGTTGTTTCGGTTTTATGTTTATTTATGTATATAATTTTAACAGGGCATTATTCATTGTATGATGCCTTTGCTGCTGCCTTTGTTATGCTTTATGTATCACTTTTATTTTCTCATATTTTGAGGATTAAAGATGTTTCCTATGTTTGGATGCTTTATATTACTGCATGGGGTTCAGATACCTTTGCATATCTTGTTGGTAGCCTTTTTGGTAAGCATAAGATGGAGTGGATGGCCCACATTAGTCCTAATAAAACTATAGAAGGTTCTATTGGTGGGATTATCGGTGCGACAGTTTTAAATATTGTCTACTGTCATGAGTTTGGCCTAGATAATTATATAAGAGAGATAGTTATTTTTACAATTATAGCTGCGATTATGTCTCAGATTGGGGATTTAATTGCTTCATATATAAAAAGACAAACTGGAATTAAAGATTTTGGTAACCTTATACCAGGTCACGGTGGCATCCTTGATAGGTTTGATTCTATCATGTTTATTGCACCTGTCCTTTATCTTTTTTCTAGAATTTAAGGAGAATTAATGAGAATAATATTAGCGGTAGTTTTATTTTTGCTACTGATAGTTTTCCACGAGTTTGGCCACTTTATTGTGGCTAAAAAATCGGGAATAAAGGTAAATGAGTTTGCTATAGGAATGGGGCCTCTAATCTATTCAAAAGAAAAAGGAGAGACTACTTATTCTTTAAGGGCTATTCCTATTGGTGGATATTGTGCTATGGAAGGTGAGGAAGATGAGTCAAATGACCCAAGAAGCTTTGACAATGCCCCTGCTTTTAAGAGGTTTCTAACCATTCTTGCAGGACCTGTGGCAAATTTAATTATAGCAGTAGTAGTTTTTACTATAGTGGGTTTCTTAAGTGGAGTAGTTACTACTAGGGTAGATGATTTTATTGATAAGTCACCTGCTAAGGCAGCTGGTATAGAAATTGGCGATGAGATTTTAAAAATCAATAATGCTGAGATTTCTGATTTTACTGATATTTCTAAAGAAGTGGGAAAATTTTATGAAGATGACAACTTTGATAAGAAAGTAAGGGTAGAAGTTAAAAGGGATGGAAAGATCCTAGATTTTGATTTTAAGCCAAGAGTTGAAGCGGAAAATATCTATATAGGTATAGTTCCAGCTAGGCGTAATCCCGGATTTTTTGAGGCTATAGGCCTTGGTTTTAAGGAAACAGGACGAAATATTAAGATGATTTTTACTATCCTTGGTAGACTTTTTACTGGTAAACTTGCCCTAGGAGCCCTATCAGGCCCTGTTGGAGTTCTAAAAGAAATAGGCAATCAAGCTCAGACAGGTCTTAGCAATCTTTTATACTTTTTAGCCTATATTTCAGTAAACCTTGCCGTCTTTAACCTCTTACCCATACCAGCCCTTGATGGATCTAAGCTTCTTACAAGTGCTATTGAGATGGCAAGCGGCAAAAAAATTAACAAGAAATTTGAAGAGAGAGTAACCATGATTGGATTTTTCATCTTATTAGGTCTAATCTTGGTGGTTTCCATAAAAGATATTATAAATTTATTTAGATAAGAAGGTAAATATGAGAAAAGAAACAAGAAAAATTTTTGTAGGAGATGTTGCTGTTGGAGGTGGCTCTCCTATTTCTATCCAATCAATGACAACAGCAAAGACTAGCGATGTAGATGCGGTAGTTAAGCAAATAAGAGCACTTGAGGCTGAAGGCTGCGATATTTCTAGATCTGCTATAAACACTATAGAAGATGCGAGAGCTATTTTAAAGATTAAGGAATTAACAAACATTCCCTTTGTGGCAGATATCCAGTTTGACTACAAGCTTGCCCTTGCAGCAGTAGAAAATGGTTGCGACTGCCTAAGGTACAACCCAGGAAATATCGGTGGCCGTGATAAGGTAGCTCTTTTAGTTGAAGAGTGCAAGAAACGCCAAATCCCTATAAGAATAGGAGTAAACTCTGGATCTATTTCAAGAGATATTATTGATAGGTTTGGAGGGGTAAACAAGGACTCCCTTGTGGCAAGTGCCCTAGAAGAAGTAAAAATCCTTGAGGAGATGGACTTTCGTGATATAAAAATCTCGGTTAAATCTTCTGATGTTAATACCATGATTGACGCCTATAGGCTTTTATCATCCAAGGTAGAATATCCTCTTCACCTAGGTGTTACTGAAGCAGGTCCCCTTTACCAAGCCCTTGTAAAATCATCTATTGGTATAGGTTCCTTACTTAAAGATGGCATAGGTGATACTCTAAGGGTTTCTATCACAGGTGATATTTTAGAAGAAGTAAGGGCAGCTAAGGCAATTCTTAAAGCTCTTGGTCTTAGACGAGATGGTCTTGATATAGTCTCTTGCCCAACTTGTTCTCGTACTACAGTTGACCTTCCAAAGATAGTTGCAGAAGTAGAGGAAAAGTCAAGGGGTCTTGATATAAATGCCAAGGTTGCCATTATGGGTTGTCCGGTAAATGGTCCTGGCGAATCAAAAGAAGCTGACTATGGGATCTCTGCTGCTAATGGTATGGGCTTTTTATTTAAAAATGGCAAGACTATTAAAAAAGTGAAAGAAGAAGATATAGTTGATACTTTGATTGAAGCTTTAAAAGAAGAAAAAAATGCAAATTGATCTGGCAAATTTTATAAATGTCGAAGAAAATTTATATAGTATCATAAGTGCAGTTTACTACAAGGGTGAAAATCTCCTTGAAATTAAGATAAAATCTCAAAACCCACTTGATTCTAGACTCGAAGAAGATTTAAGAGATTATTTTTCTTATGTAAGGCTTAAACTTTCTTATGAGAAAATCCCTACAAATCCTATAGATGACTACATCCCTGCCTATGAAGGTGACATAGAGTATGAAGATGTACCTGATAATCTCAACGATGTAGTTTTTAAGGAGCCTGATAGCGAAAATTCTAAAAATCCTATCGATGAACTCGGGGAAGAATCGCAATCTATACAAGAATCTCCTGATAAAGAAGATGGGCATGACATAGACCAAGTTCTTGTAAGTAAAGACCCAAGTTATGCAGAAAGTAGCGATAAAGGTAAAGAAAAATCTCAAGAAGAATCTTCTCAAGAAGAATCTCGCGAAGAGAGCGGAGAAGAGACTAAACCTATTAAAGAAGATTTGAATAAAAGCAAAGAGGCTGAGAAAGAGGAAGTCCCTACTTCTAGTCTAAAAAAGGCTAAAGAAGGAAACTCCTTTGAAGACTTGAAAAAAGCCAAGGAAGCCCAGCTTCAAAGAAAAATAGCCCAGGCTATAAATTATCAAAACAACCAAAAGGAAAAACAAGAGGCTAAAAAAAAGACAGACGGCTTGAATTTTGGGAGAAAGATAAAAAATGATCCCATAGAAATTCAGGATATCTATGACAAAAAAGGTGTAACAAATTCTCTAATAGGGACTATCTATGGGCTTTCTGTCTTTGAGACCAAGTCTGGTTATTTTATCTATACCTTTGACCTTGAGGATAAGACCGACGCTATATCTTGTAAGCTTTTTGCCAATAAGAAAAATAACTTTAAGTTAGAAGGCTTAAAAGATGGACTTGATGTCCAGGTCGAGGGAGTTTTAAACTTTGATGATTTCGCCAAGGAAGATGTTTTTACAGTAAATTCCATGGTTGATGCTTTGATTTCTAAGAAGGTAGACTTAGCAACTGATAAGAGGTTTGAACTAGAGCTTCACTCTAAATACACCAACCTAGATGGCTTTGTTGATGATGGAGAGCTTTTACCTGTCCTTAAGGACTGGGGCTGGGATACTATAGGTATTACTGATACAGAAAACCTCCAAGTTTTGCCTTATGTTTATGACAAGTATAAGAAAAATGGAATTAGGGTCTTAAACGGGGTAGAACTCCTCCTTGTAGAAGATGAGTTAAGGATATTGACAAATCTTTCAAATGAAGAAGTCCCAACCTTCAAAGACCTAGAAGACGGGTCTTTTGTAGTCTTTGATATAGAGACAACAGGACTTTTAAAATATAGGGACGCTATAACAGAAATAGGAGCTGTCAGGGTAGAGAACGGGGAAATCACCGAAACCTACAACCAGCTTATAAATCCTGAAAGAATGCTTCCAGAAAAAATCATTGAAATAACTGGTATTACTGATGCCATGCTAGCTGATAAGCCAAAGATTGACGAAGTTTTGCCAGGTTTTTTAGAATTTTGTGGGGATAGTCTTTTAGTTGGTCAAAATACAGACTTTGACGTGGGCTTTATTAGACATAATGCCCATAAGCTTGGTTTTAAATTTGATCCAATTTACCTAGATACCCTACCAATGGCCAGAGCCCTTTTTGTTGATATGGGGAAATTCTCCCTAGATAAAATTGCAAGAAAGCTTGATATACCAGCCTTTAACCACCATAGGGCAAGCGATGATGCTAAAGCTACAGCTCAAATTTTTATCAAAATGTATAGGATAATTATGGAAGAAGATGGCCTTGATATATCAACTATAAATAGGCTAAAAACCTCTTATCCCAAAGCCAAGCACCAGACCTTCTCAGCCCTTGCCTACGCCAAGGATAAGACAGGGCTAAAAAATTTATACAAGTTAATTTCAGAATCAAGGATGAACCATATAGCAAATGGTGAAGCAAGAACTCCACTTTCTGTTCTTAAAAAGTATAGGGAGGGTTTACTCTTAGGAGCTGGTGGTTCAGAGGGTATGCTTTTTGACTATATCCTAAATGAGAGAAATGATAGGGATATAAAAAGAGTTTTAGATCTCTTTGATTTTTATCAAGTAGAACCTGTATCCATGTTTTTGGATAAGGTAGAGGGTGGAAAAATTGATTCCCTAGATCAGGTAAAAAAAATAAACCAAACTATAATCGATTTTGGAGAAGAAAACAATAAGCTAGTTGCAGCCACAGGCGGGGTCAGATACCTAAAGCCAGGTGATTATAAATTAAGAAATATTCTTAAAAAAGGTTCTTTCTTCTTTTATAGGGAAAATAGACCCCTATATTATTTGAGAACTACAGAAGAGATGCTAAATGACTTTGCCTATTTAGGAGATTCTAAATCTTATGAGCTTGTTATTAGAAATCCTAAAAAAATTGTGGCAGCTCTTGAAGATATAAGGCCAATACCACCAGGAACCTTCCCTCCAAAAATCGAAGGCTCTGAAGATATGCTAAGGGAAGCTTGCTTTAATAAGGCTCATGAAATCTACGGAGATCCTTTGCCAAAGATAGTAAAAGATAGGTTAGATAGAGAACTTCATTCGATTATATCAAATGGCTATGCTGTTTTGTATATAATCGCCCAAAAACTTGTTAAAAAATCTAATGAAGATGGTTACTTGGTAGGATCAAGAGGTTCTGTTGGATCATCCTTTGCAGCTACCATGGCTGATATTACAGAAGTAAATCCCCTATCTCCTCACTACGTATGCCCATCTTGTAAGCATTCAGAGTTTTTTGAAGAAGATCTTTTAGGATCAGGTATAGATTATCCAGACAAAGATTGTCCAGAATGTGGAACTGCCATGCACAAGGATGGTCACAACATCCCTTTTGAAGTCTTCTTAGGTTTTGAAGGTGATAAGGAGCCAGATATAGACTTAAACTTTGCTGGTGAATACCAACCAACTATCCACAAATACACTGAAGAACTTTTTGGTGAAGGCAAGGTCTTTAGAGCAGGTACTATCGGTACAATCAAGGATAATACCGCCTTTGGTTATATCAAAAAATACATGGAAGAAAATAACTTAAACCTAACCGGTGCCCAAATTAGGAAACTTCAAAGAGGACTTAGTGAAGTAAAAAGGTCAACAGGCCAACACCCAGGCGGTCTTATAGTTGTGCCAGATGATATAGATGTATTTGATATATGTCCAATCCAATATCCAGCGGACGACCCATCTAGCGGCAATAGGACCACTCATTTCCCATATAGGGTAATGGAGGAGACGCTTTTAAAACTTGACCTTCTAGGCCACGATGTGCCATCTGTTATAAGGAACCTACAAGACTTAACAGGAACTGATCCATTAAAGATAAAGATGGATGATCAAGACGTAATGAAGATTTTCTCATCTACAGAACCACTTAAAATCAAACACGATTTTTCAAATAATGATATAGGTACTCTAGGTATACCAGAATTTGGGACAAACTTTGTCCGTGGCATGCTGAAGGATACCTATCCAAAGAAGTTTTCTGAGATGGCAAGGATTTCTGGACTATCCCACGGTACAGATGTGTGGCTAAATAACGCCCAAGACCTCATAAAGAGCAATACAGCCGACTTTAATGAGATAATATCAACTCGTGATGATATTATGAACGCCCTTATCCAAGAAGGCCTTGATAAGAAAAAGTCTTTCAATATCATGGAAAAGGTCCGTAAGGGAAAACCTCTTAGCGAGGAGACTATTGATTACATGAGGGAAAATGGGGTCAAGGATTGGTATATAGATTCTTGCCTAAAGATTAAATACCTCTTTCCTAAGGCCCACGCTGTTGCCTATTGCTTGATGAGCTACAGGATTGCCTACTACAAGGTTTATTATCCAGAAGCCTTCTATGCTTCTTATTATTCAAGTAAGCTTGGAGACTTCTCTTATTCAACCATCCTTGCTGGTTTTGATTCAGTTCAAATGTCCTTAGATTCTTATAGAAATAATTTCGACCTGACCCAAAGAGACAATGATTTAAAGACAGTTCTCGAGGTTGCAGAAGAGATGCACGCTAGAGAAATAAAAATAAGCAAGGCTGATATTTATAAATCAGATGCGACAAAGTTTTTAATAAAGGATGGAGAAATCCTCCCACCCCTAGCTGCAGTCGATGATGTAAGTGAGGCTATGGCGAGGGATATAGTAAGAGAAAGGGTCAAGGGAGAATTTATTTCGGTAGAAGATTTAACATCTAGAACATCCGTAAATAAAAATGCCCTTAAGAGTCTAAAAGACCTAGGAATTATAGAAGGAATCCAAGAAGAGAACCAAATGTCTTTGTTTGATGGATTATTTTAAAAATAAAAGCTGAGTTCAAAATTATAATGAATTCAGCTTTTTTCTATGGATGATATTTGTTTTTTGATAAATTTACCAGCAGCAGAGGCTATGCCAGTAGGGGACTTTATTTTTATGAAGTCATTTCTATAAAGAGCCTTGGAATTTTCTACATGGTCGCCATTTATTATGGCGGCTATTTTTAGGCCGTTTTTTCTAAGGGCCTTTAGACTTTCCCTGGTATCCTCAAGGCTTATTTGATCTTGGTAGGGCTTATTTAGCCTAAGGCCTTCTGTTATAAGGGGCTTTAGGTCCTGCGGATTGGCATCTGTTAGTATTATACTTAGGGTATTTTTATTATCCTTAGATAAAAGGGACCTATAGGCGCGAAAGACAAGGCCGTCCCTGTTCCGACCCATGGATTTAAAACGAAATATTTTCTTCATATCAGTATTTTCGTCGTAGTCTTTAAGGATAGTAAGGATGGTAAAATCTCCTACAGTCTGAAAGGAGATTATCCTATTTAGGATATTGTTATTTTCGAGAGATTTAGCTAGGATATAGGCTTCGATAGCTACTTCTGATTCTCTATCAAGAAGGGAGGCTGATCCGTCAACTAAGAGGTCAACTTTCATAGAAGGGTCAGTAACTAGACTTTTCTTCTTAAAAATCCTTGCTCTATCAGATATTTCTGCCTTGTAGGCAAGTTTTGGGATAAGCTTACCCCTTCTTCCTAGATCGTAGTCAAAAGAGGAAGTAAGGTTTAGCTTAAGTTTGATTTCCTTAGATAGGACAGAAATGGCCCTGGTATAGGCTGCCTTATTCGTTTTAAATTTTAAGAGGTGTCTTTCGATGGTTTTTTTGTTTAAATCCTGGTCTAGGCCCTTATCATTGTCGCTAATGCCCTTGGTAAAAAATAGTCTTGATTTTTTATGAGATCCCGTGCATAAACCTCTTTCAATACCCAGCCTTATTTTTTCATCAAAAAGAGACTTACCAAAGGTTTTTCCTATGTAGGCTAGGCTTTCTCTTCTTTTTTTTATCCTAAAATCTAAGATAAAGTTTCCTAGGCCATAAGTCTTTTGACTTTTGCCTTTAAAACTTGCTGGCATATTTGATCTTTCAAGGCTTACTATGCCTGCACTTTCAAATAGAGTTAGATTTAAGGATGGGAATTTTTTTAGGACCTTATTTTCCCTATAGCCTAGGTAGGTTATAAAAAGCCTAATTACTCTTTTTTCTAAATTAGTTTGGTTTGTATCTTCAGGAAGTCTTAAGGATTTATAGAGATTTAAGTCTTTGTTTGAAATTTTACCGGGATTTTCTCCTAGGATTTCCTTCATTCTGAGTATTTCTAGCCTATAGATTTGATTTTGTCTGAGGGCAAGGTTTCTCCTGTTTAGGTCATACTTATCATCTAAAAACTTCTCTGCGTAGGCCTTTCTTAAAGACTTTAGAACAGGACGGTTATTAATTTCTTTTTTGTAGACGAAGTCTTCTATGATAAAAATCAAGGCCAAATCATACTTATCTCGTCTTATATTATAGGCCCAGGAATCAAATAAATTTTTTATTTCTTTTTCACCTAAATATTTTATAGCAAGGCCAATAATTAAATTGAGATAAAAATCCGGATTGCCGTCAATATTTTCCCCAATTATGAAATTATCCACATCGTAATTTTTAGCACCTGCCCGTTGGAGGTTATTTATTCTATTTTCATAGATTTTTTTCTTTGTTCTATCCATTTGCTATATCTTTTTGATAAATATTATCCTTAAAACGAGCCTTTAATAAATCTTCTATTAGATCCATCTCATAGTCATCAAAGATTTTATTTACAAGGCAAAGTCTCATAGCTTCCTTAAATTCAACTCCCTCCTTGACTAAGTCAAGGGCGTCAAAAATACCACGTAAATCTGGGGCTAAATCAGAAATCTCGTGGTTTTCTGCCTTATCTTTGAGATCTCTAAAAAAGTTTGCTAGGTCATTTATAAAAGCTTCCTTAAGGTCTGGGTAGTGGGTTTTTATAAGATATCTTAGGTCGCTATCTTCTATCCTTGGCATCTTTATAATAACAAATCTTGATAATAGGGCCTCGTTAAGGTCACGCGTACCCTCATAGCCGTAGTTCATGGTTGCTATAAAACGGGTTGCTGGATGGACTTCTATAAGGTTGTAGCCTGGTATATCGATTTTTCTCCTGTAGTCAAGGACAGAGTGGAGGACTGCCATGGCTTCGTTTTTTGCCATATTAATCTCATCAAGGACGGCAAATCCTCCATAACGACTTGCTAGGGCAATGGGACCTTCCCTAAAGATAACTTCTCCCTTTTTTAGGGTGTCATCACCAATTAGGCTTGAGGCATCTACACTTACGTGAAAGGAAATATTCCACATTGGGCGGCGAAAGAGGTAGGACAAATTTTCTGCAAGGACGTTTTTTCCTGTAGACTTATCTCCGACCAAGAGAATATTTTTGCCAGCTAAAATAGCTGCTATAGCATCTTCTAGGACGGTATTTCCCATATACAAAAATTTTGGGTTTGGAATTCTTGCTTCTAAACTTTTATCAAGTGGATATTTATTTTTAAAGTCGTCGATTTTTTTATAAAGGTTTTTCATCTTATCTCTCGATTGTATTTATTTCTGTTTTTAGATAAAATTTTTTAAAAGCTCCTAGACCAAAGGCAGATATTTCTATTTCCATATCATCTTTTACAAAGGAAAAGAAATTGGGATTTACATAGATATCTATATCCTTATCCGAGTATTTTTTGTAGGCTTCTTTATCTCCAATAAGTTTAGTAGATACATCAAAATCAACAGTTCCTATCCCACAGCATGCCTCTTTGCTATCAAGGTCTGGATTTATAAATAGATCTTTTATATTTTTCTTTAAAGCGAAGTCTTGGGCTTTTTTTGTCAGTATAAATTTCATAATTCCTCCTATAAGAGATTATATTAAAAAAGAGTGGCCTAAGCCACCCCTTTTATAAAATTTAGTCTAGAATAATAGATTCGATTCTTGCTCTGTTTTTCTTACCTAGTTTTAATACGAAGATGACATATAAAACTGTGATTACTGCTGCGAGTGGATAGGCAATTGTGTATGGTTGTCTAAATCCAATAGGGTCTGCGTTTATTATAAAGGCAAATACTATGAAGCAGTAGAAGGCACCTGGTATTAAGGTAATTAGGTAGTTTTTGCTATGGTACATTAGGTATACTGTTGCAACTGCTAGGGCAAATATTGCTACGAATTGGTTTGTAAATCCGAAGTATCTCCAAAGGATATTAAATCCATTAGGATTTGTTTTTGCAAAGTAAAGGATACCTGCTGCTGGAATAAATAATACTGCTGCAAGACCGGCTCTTTTACCAGCTTTTCTTTGGTCTATATTCATCTCTTCAGAAATTATTAGTCTAAGTGACCTAAATGCTGTATCGCCTGATGTGATAGGAAGGACTATTACACCGATTATAGCAAGTAAACCTCCGATATTACCCATGAAGTATTTAGAAATATTACCAACCATGATTGTTCCTGGTGTATCAAGAGCGCTTTCTCCAGTGGAGAAAAGTACCATGGCACCTGCTGCCCAGATCATAGCTATAAAACCTTCAGCTATCATTGTAGAGTAGAA
>NZ_CALGYW010000146.1 GCF_937934665.1 uncultured Anaerococcus sp. | reverse complement strand
TTATCTTCAGACGATGCTTCCTGAGAAGGATTTTCTGGCTTACTATCATCTACTTTTTGACATCCAACTAAACCTATAAATACAAAAATTAATAGGAAGAGAGATGCCATTTTCTTCATCATCGATTTCATTTGTTACTCCTTTATCTTATTATAGTGATATAATTATATACTTGCTTTACTACATTGTCAAATATACTTAATAAATTCTTTTGCTAACAAATTTTACAAGTCTTGATATATAGGAATTGTTATCATTTTCCTAAAGAACAAATATTTTTTTATTTTTCAATCTTAAAAACAAAAAAATCCTCAAAACCTATTTGTTAGGCTTTAAGGATTTCCTTAGTTTGAAATCTATATAATTTACAAAAATTGCTACAAGAACACCAATCAAGGTGTCAAGAGTCCTATTTAAAGCAAAGGGTAAAGGTAGGCCTGCCGGATCATTTGCGTGGTTTATGGTAATGGATAAAAATACTATAGCTGCAATTGAAACAGCATCTTTACGATTTAAACTTGCCATTATCCAGATAATAAGAGTTGCTACAAGACTTATTAAAATATAATCAACCATCAAAGGAATAGAGCCTTCAGGGATCACGACGAGGTAAATAAGACCTATAAACCCGCCGAAAATTGTACCGATAACCCTATTTATCCCCTTGGATAGGGTCTGGTTGACATTTGGCTGCATGCAAATTACCGCCGCAATTGCTGCATAAAAACCAAGGCTACTTCCTGGCCTTAGCTCTGATATAATAAGGGAAATTATGACAGCAAGGCCTGTCTTTATTATCCTAAGTCCTGGTTTTTTTAGCATAAAATTCCTCTAAGGTAATCGTAGAAGCTATCTTCGTTGACCTTGTTTACAATAGAAGCCTTTGGCCTATTTGTTGCATTTTCTAGAATTTTCTCGTCAAAATTGACCCTAAGGCCTGCCGCATCAAAGATAAAGGCTTCTGGGCTTTGGGATAGGTAGAGAAGGAGGGCTCCTGTTAGTGCCTCTTCGTCATAGGCTTTGAGGAGCTTTTCCATTTGCGGATGGTTTTTTATAATTTTTTCCAAATCTTTTTGATTAAGGGTGAAATTTTCCGCAAATTTTTGATCTATTATAAACAATTCTATGCCAGAAGATAAAATTAGGTCCAAATCTTTTAAGTTTTCTTTTGATAGAGTTTTTAATTCTGGAATTGTTAAAAAAATATGGTCAATGAAGTCAACAAAATCTTCATATTCACGGCTCGCTTTGGCTATATTTGATAAATCACCTGTTGCGATTATATCAAGCCTGCCGCAATCGGAAGCCAAGTCGTAGAGATTTTCGTAGGCATCCATATCCTCAAGGTAGTCAGCTTGAGGAGTAAAGATTTCCTCATCGTGGATTGATTCTACACCATCGTAGTTTTTTGCAACGCTTAAAAATAAGTCTTCACTATTTACAAGTCCAAGGATATTTTGCCCTGCAGTACCACTTGACATATAGGATTTGTTTGAAGAAAATCCTACGATTTCAAAATCAAAAGAATTTAGGGCCATTTTTATAAAAAGTCCATCAGCCGGACTGAAATTTGTGTCTATATAAATAAAGGGTTTTTGATATTCCATAATTTATCCTTTCTGATAACTTACTATACTAAAAAACCCAGCTATTTAAAGCTGGGAAATTTTTATACGTCCATAAAGCCCCTGGTGTATTTTTTGAGAGTTGCCCTATATACTAAAAATGTAATAATTAAAACTAATATCAAGGCCGCTCCGGTTCCTAAGATTATGTTATCAGTAGCTTCTGTGATCATAAAGACCATAAAGCCCAAAAGCCCCATCATAACCAGAGAACCTAAATAAAGTAAAACTGCCTTTAGACCTCCCCCACGCTGAATTTCCTGGGGTTTTTTCCACTCAGTATAGACCATAAAGGTGCCGAAGTATAGGCTAATCATGGTCGCAAAGGCTCCTGTTAGAGATAGTCCCAAAAATATTACCAAACATCCTAAGATTGTAAGTTTTAGAATGAAGGTGAAGACTAGGGCAAGGATTAGGTTTATCCCACAAATAACGATGTAAGCTGCAGCAAACCTCGCCCTCATGTGACTTTTTGGGTCAATAGGAAGGGTCTGGATTAGATAAAAACTCCTGCCTTCTCTAGATAAAGAGGTATTGGCAAGGCCACCATTTAGCCAGATAAAAAGTCCAACTGCCAGAGAAATCAGAAAGGCAAATAGCAAAAATTCTGGGCTAGATGGATCGATACCCGATTCGCTAAGAGCAGTTTTTGCTTGGACATAACCCATAGTTGTAATAATGATTGCCATAGTAATTGGTCCTGACAAAAAGACTATATTTGAAAATAGGGTCTTGAGATCTTTTTTGAAAATCGCCTTAAATTGGCTTCCTGCTTCGATTTTTATATCCCTATTATGACTTTCTTCTTTCTTTGAAGTATCAAGGTGTTCGTCAAAAACAGCTTCATAATAAAATTTGTTAGCTATTTTATAGGAAATAAAGGCCAAAAGTAGACACAAGCCCAAAAGAAGGCCTGTAAAAATAAGCCTTTGACTCATTGTTCCAGCGATTGCAAGGCCGTATATTTTTGCATTGAAAAATACATTTGAAACCATACTTAAGGTTTGGGTAATTTGATTTAAATCTACATTCATCTTTCCCATTGCACTTGAATTTGATGCTGAAAAAGAAAAATAATAAATGAGACCCATAAAGGCAAACATTATTAAATAGCCGATTGTCTTAAAAAGCTTGGCATGCCTATTTACATTGGTAAATTTTTTTATGATAAGAAGGACTAGGGAAAGAATCCCATAAGGTAGGTATATCATTGGAAAATACAACAAAATTGCCATGATTAGTACCCAAGGATCAAAACCCGCTTCATTAAAATATATTACAAGACCTATTACTAAATAAAGCAAAAAGTCTACAAAGCTTAAAGCACCGCCAAAGGCCTTACCTACAAAGAGTTCTCCCTCGCTAATCGGCATAGTCTGATAGTTGGCTACGGCAGACTTGGTGTAGAGGTTTGAAAATATTTGTGGTAGGTAAAATAAAAATACCATGAGGGTCATAGACATGGCAAAGGTCACAAAATACATATGGGCCATGTCACCATCCACATAAATCTTGGCCGAAGCCATGAAAACTCCTGTAAAAACTGCTCCAAAAAATATATAGGTCCATAGGAGGATTAAAATCCTGCCCAAAAAAGACTTTGGCATATTGGGTACAGTTTTCCTTGGCATATATGGAAAAAATGATTCCTTTAAGCTGTATTTGGCAAGGGTTAGGGTGTTAGACTTATTCATCGGTAAGCTCCAAGAAGATTGATTCAAGGGTGCCGTCATTGTTGGCTAAGTGCTTAATTTCATCTAAAGTGCCCATGGCAATAATCTTACCCTTAGAAATAATTGCTATCCTATCGCAAAGCTCCTGGGCAATTTCCATAACGTGGGTTGAAAACATAACACACTTGCCCTTATCCGACCTGGCCCTTAATATTTGTTTGAGATTGTAGGCAGACTTGGCATCAAGGCCAACCATCGGTTCATCTAGGATTAAAACTTGGGGATCGTGAATTAGGGCTCCTATAATAGCTAGCCTTTGGGCCATACCGTGAGAATAGGTTGTAATTTGCTCTTTCATGGCATCTCTAATGTCAAAAAATCCCAAATAATAATCAAGTCTTGCTCTTCTAGTTTCGGTGTCAACGCCGTAGACATCAGCTATGAAATTTATATATTCATTACCTGAATAATTTTCGAATAATTCCGGATTATCTGGTACATAGGAAAACTGGTTTTTGTAGGCCATTGGATCGTCTTCTAGGCGGATACCATTGATTAAAATCTCGCCCTTGGTTTTTGAATTTATACCGACTATTGATTTGATTGTGGTAGACTTACCTGCCCCGTTTGGTCCTAGAAATCCAAAGATTTCACCATCTTTGGCAACAAAAGAAATATCATCAACAGCCTTTTTCTCGACTGTATATTCCTTGGTAAAGTTTTTTACTTCTATCATGGGTCATTTCCTTTCTTAGATTGTTTTCTTTGATAATTAATAAGTTTCACTTTATAACTATTTTATTAAAAATAAATTAAATAGTTTCTAGAAATATTTTACCATAGAAGTATTGTTTTGCATAAAAAAAGCGTCCAAAAGAGACGCTTATAAATTTATCCAATTGAATCTGAATAATCTTTTAATTTGCCCAAGGCCTGATTTTCAATTTGCCTTATTCTCTCACGAGATAGGTCATAAATTGAACCTATTTGCTCTAGGGTCTTTGGTTTTTCGTTATCTAGGCCGTACCTATAAATTATGATTTGCTTCTCCCTATCTGTTAGCTGGTCTAGGGCCTGCATTAGGAAGTTTTCCATGTCTTTTTCTAAAATTAGCATATCTACAGGGGTAGATTCATCGCCTACCATATCCATCAGCTCATCTCCTGTGGAGTCTTCACTATCTAGGTTGATATTTAAAGATGTGGAGTTTACTTGATTTCTATTTATGAGGAATAAATCATCTGCTTGTTTTTTATTTATTCCCTCATTTTCTAAAATTCTGTAAAGCTCTTCATCTGTTGCCTCTGGATTGGCCTTTAAGATTTGTTTTAATTTATTTAGTTTTAAGTATTTACCCGCAGGTATCCTGATTGTATGTCCTTCTTTGTTGATGGCCTTTCTGATTGCCTTATCTATCCATTTATAGGCATAGGTTGTAAATTTGTAGCCTAGGCTTAGGTCAAATTTCTCTGCTGCCCTAATCATGCCTAGCATGCCTGATTGGACCAGGTCTTCTAGGTCAAGGTCATTGCCGTGGGACCTAAAGAAATATGAGGCCCTGCTTCTTACCAGACCCTGGTTTTTTTCTACAAGGGCTGAAAGAGCATTTTGGTTGCCTAACTGGAACTGCTCCACTATCTCTTCGTTATTTAGGTCAGATAATCTCATCATATCCTTGCGTCTGATAGGGGCAAGGGAGGTATTTACTCCCTTTTTAGCTGATCCTATTAGCTCATCATCAAAGTCTTCATCGTCTTCTTCAGAAATAATATCTAGGATTTCTTCTTTTTGCTCATCAGTCATCGTATCAACAATTTGGGTGAGCTCTTCTTCGCTCACATCACTTGTATCTAGATAATCTTTAAGCTTTTCTAAAGTTTCCTTATCTTTTAAATTTATTTTATCCATCTTATCACCCGTTTGAATTTATTTACCCGCCTAGTCGTCTAGGTCTATTTTTAGCTCATCTAGTTTGGCTTTTAAGGCTTTGGAAATGGGATAGGCGTCGTAGTTTTCGTTAAAGCTTACCTTTTTGCTTTTTTTAATCTTAGACCTTAGGATGTCAAGGTCAGTCTTAAGCTCAAGGGCTGTCATCCTACTTGCACCTTT
>NZ_CALGYW010000145.1 GCF_937934665.1 uncultured Anaerococcus sp. | reverse complement strand
ATTATATCTATGACCATTTCACAGGTTACGCTGATATTTGAACTGATAAGGTGGCCACCAAAGCCATTTCCCTTATCATCAGCTACAGAGATGTGAAGATGTGGGTAGTATTCGCCATCCTTTGTGGTGATAGTACCATTTATAGATAGGATTTCGAAAATACCCTTGAAATTTAACTCTGAATAGGACTTATCGTCTACCTTATAAACGCCGATAGTGAAGTCATCTGTTGCTCCAAGTGCGGATATAGATGCAAGTTTTATGTCTTCTTTTATAGCGATTTTTTTAAGGCAGTCGTGGACTTCTTCTCCTCTTTCAAACCTAGCTATAATCTTATTGTCAAATCTTCTATAATCCATAAAACTCTCCTATCTTTATTAATTATTCTTATCTTAAACTAATTCTTTAACAGCTTCAAGGGCAGCGTCAAAATCAACTTCGTTTGTAACTTCTTCTACGTATTCTACGTGCTTGATTACGCCTTCTTTATCAACTACAACAACACCCCTTGCGAGTAGCTTAAGTTCGTCCATTAAGAAGCCGTATTTTTCGCCAAATTCTCTTTCCTTGTAGTCTGAAACCACTTCTAGATTTTCGATGTCTTCGTTTGCACAAAATCTTTTTTGGGCAAATGGTAGGTCTTCTGTGATTGTTACTATTGCTACGTCATCAGAAAGATCAAGGGCATCGTGGTTAAATTTCTTAGCTTGGATGGCACATACGCTAGTATCAAGAGATGGGGCTATAGAATAAATAACAACCTTTCCTTTAAGGTCTTCAGAGTTAAATTCTGAAAGGTCATTTTTTGTAGCCTTAAAAGCTGGTGCTTTTTCTCCTACTTCTACTTGTTTTCCTACTAGGGTAACTTTGTCTCCTCCAAATGTAATTGTCATACTTTTACCTCCTTATGGTAGTCAAAATTTGTTTTTAAAAAACTTTTAACATTATAATTATACCCAAATTTTCTTAATATATATAATTATATTAAAATTTTCATAAAGTATTTTATTTCCTTTTTGTAAGTCATGAATCTTTATTAGAAGAAACTGATTTATACAGAGCTAAAATGAGTACTAGCTCTAGGTTTTATAATTAGGATTTGATTTAAGATTTTAAAGAATTTATAAAAAAATTTATAACATTTTATTTTTATGGTATAATTAAGTAAATTACAATTTGCTTAACTTAATAAGCGTGATAAGAGATATATTTGGAGGCAATATGAGTTTAAAAAATTTTATGAAAAATGTTTTTGGTGGCAAAGAAACTAAGGAAGAAAAATCTAATGCTGTGAGCGTAAAAGCTCCTATAAATGGCAAAGTTTTAAAGCTTGAAGAGATTAAAGACCCTGCTTTTTCATCAGGTATGCTTGGTAAGGGACTAGCTATAGACCCAGAAGAGGGCAAAGTTCATTCTCCTGTTGATGGTGAGATTGTTATGCTATTTGATACCTGTCATGCTGTAGGTATTAAGTCTAATGAGGGGGTAGACCTTCTTATCCATATAGGTATGGATACAGTTGAGCTTAACGGGGAAGGTTTTAAAGCCCATGTAAAAAATGGTGATAAGGTAAAAGCAGGCCAAGACTTAATAGATTTTGACCTAGACCTAATTAAGGAAAAGGGTTATGAAGTAGTTACCCCTATTGTTGTTACAAATCTTGAGAAGATAAAACCAATACAATATACCGACAAGGATAGGGTAGTAGTTGGTGATGAAATCTTTAATTTTGAACTACAATAAAATTTAAATAAGATATGAAAGAGCTTTTAGCTTAAGATATACTAGGGACTAACTGGATTTTAGGATAGTAGTTTAGGTATTGATTAGGGGCTAAGGGCTCTTTTTTTGTATTGACTCGTTGTTGATCAGAGATTTCACTTCTTATGTGAAATTTCACAAACAATGTAAAAATTTCTACCTACTGGACACAATCCCTATATTTCAATGTTTATTGACTTTTTTAATAAAAGATTATATCATATAGACATAAGTAAAGACGTTTTCACAAAGGAGGTAACCGTGAAAGAAAAAATTCAACGATTTGGTGGAGCGATGTTCACACCTGTAATGTTATTTGCAGTGTCAGCTCTACTAATAGGATTTGGAACCCTATTTACTACAGAAGTAATTATGGGTGACCTAGCCAAAGAAGGAAGCCTGTGGTTTGGTTTCTGGGATATGATCTTATCAGGAGCTTGGGTAGTATTTAATCAATTGCCATTATTATTTGCTATTGCCCTTCCTATAGGACTTGCTAAAAAACAAAATGCTAGAGCCAGTATGGAAGCTTTTGTAATCTACCTAGTTTTCTTAAACTATGTATCTACAATTCTTAAACACTGGGGCCCAACTTTTGGCGTAGACTTTAGCCAAGAAGTAGGCGGAGCAAGTGGACTTGCTATGATTGCTAATATCAAAACCCTAGATATGGGTATGATGGGAGCTTTATTAATATCAGGTATCGCAATCTACTTACATAATAGATTTTTTGATACTAGACTTCCAGAAGCCCTAGGTGTTTTCAAAGGTTCTGCCTTTGTTTTAGGTATTGGATTTATAGTTATGATCCCAATCGCTGTCCTAGCAGTTTTGATCTGGCCTAAGATTCAGGCTGGTATGAATGTATTTAGAGACTTTATTGTAGGAGCAGGAACAGCAGGTGTATCTGTCTTTGTTCTTTTAGAAAAGCTTTTAATTCCATTTGGTCTCCACCACCTATTATACGCACCAATGTATTATGACAGTTTGATAGTGCCAGGTGGTATATATGCAGCTTGGGCTCAAAACCTACCAGACATTGCTGCAAGTGCTGGAGCTTTAAAAGACCTTGCTCCATATGCTCAACTTACAGCAACAGGTTGGTCAAAGATATTTGGATGTATTGGTGTCGGACTTGCCTTTTACAAGACAGCCCTTCCAGAAAATAAAAAGAAGGTTGCAGGTCTTATGATACCAGTTGTACTTACCGCAGTATTTTCAGGAGTAACTGAACCAATAGAATTTACATTCTTATTTATAGCTCCTCAACTGTTTGTGGTACACGCTATCCTATCATCTGTTATAGCGACAGTGATGAACTTATTTGGAGTAGTAGGAATATTTTCTGGAGGAGCCATAGAAATGGCTTCACTAAACTGGATTCCACTAATGGCCAACCACTGGAAATCCTACCTAATTATGCTAGTAATTGGCCTAGTAGGTATAGCTATGTGGTACTTTGTATTCACATTCTTAATAGAAAAATTTGACTTTAAGACACCAGGAAGAACCGTAGCTGATGATTCTGTTAAGCTTTATAGCAAGAAAGACTACAAGGCTAAAAAACATGAAGATGCCACAACAGCAACAGCAGATGCTGATAAGGCAGGTAAGGATAAGTTTGAAATAATGGCTGAAGAGATCCTAGTTGGTCTTGGAGGAGCAGAAAATATCAAAGACTTTACAAACTGTGTTACAAGATTAAGAGTAAATTTAAATGACCCATCTAAGGTAGCAGAGGATGATTACTTTAGAGAAATTGGTACCTATGGTACATCAAGGTCCGGCAATTCTATCCATGTAATAGTAGGTATGGATATCCAATACGTGGCAGATCACTTTGGACAACTTTTATAGAAAAGATAAGAAATAAGTAGTTAAAAAAATAAGGAGATTATTATGACACAAAAACATTCTATTGTAGTAGCTGGTGGTGGTTCAACATTTACACCAGGAATCATCGGCATGCTTCTAGATAACCTAGACAGGTTTCCACTTAGATCAATCAAACTTTATGATAATGACGAAAAAAGACAAGAAGTAATTGGTAAGGCTCTTGAAATCTTACTAAAAGAAAGACATCCAGAAATTGACTTTGTATACACAACAGATCCAAAAGAAGGATTTACAGATGTAGACTTCGTTCTTGCCCAACTAAGGGTTGGAAAATACGAGATGCGTGATAGGGATGAGAAAGTTCCATTAAAACACGGCTGTATCGGTCAAGAAACTTGTGGACCAGGTGGATTATCATATGGTATGAGATCAATTGGTGGAGTTTTAGAAATCCTAGACTACATGGAAGAATATTCTCCAGAAGCTTGGATGCTTAACTACTCAAACCCAGCAGCCATAGTAGCAGAAGCAACAAGAAGACTAAGACCAGACTCAAAGATTATAAATATCTGTGACATGCCAATTGACCTAATGTATAAGATGGCAGACATGGTTGGTCTAAAAGAATGGCAAGAACTTGACTTCTCATACTATGGCCTAAACCACTTTGGTTGGTTTACAGAAATTACTGACAAAGACGGTAATGACCTAATGCCACAAATCAAAGAACACGTATCAGTAAACGGTTTTGCAGATGGTATAGGTACTTCCCAACACCTTGATGAGTCATGGGTAGAAACATTCACTAAGGCAAAAGACGTATATGCCCTAGATCCAGAAACAATCCCAAATACCTACCTAAAATACTACTTCTACCCAGACTTTGTAATGGAACATACAAATCCAGAACATACAAGAGTTGACGAAGTAAGAGAAGGAAGAGAAAAAGATGTATTTGGCCTTTGCCAAAAAATAATCGATGCAGGTACAGCAGAAGGTATCGAACTAGAACTTGATGCCCACGCAACTTATATAGTTGACCTAGCTATAGCCCTTGCCTACAACACCAAGGAAAGATTCCTTCTAATTGTAGAAAACAATGGTGCAGTTCCAAACTTTGACCCAACTGCTATGGTAGAAATCCCATGCCTAGTTGGTAAAAACGGTATCGAAAGAATCAACCAAGGATACATTCCACAATTCCAAAAAGGACTTATGGAACAACAAGTATCTGTAGAAAAACTTGTAGTAGAAGCTTGGATAGAAGGAAGCTACCAAAAAATGTGGCAAGCCCTAACCCTTTCTTCAACAGTACCTTCAGCTAAGGTAGCTAAGAAACTTCTTGATGACTTAATAGAAGCAAACAAGGGTTACTGGCCAGAACTTAACTAAGAAAACAATATTAAAAATCTCTACTTAGCGTATAATGCTGGTAGAGATTTTTTTATTGAGGTGATTAAAATTAGTTTAGAAAAACTTATAAGAGAAAATGAAAAAAAATTTACCCAAACCGACTTTGTTATAGCAAATGAGATTTTAAAAAACGGTCTTAATTACAATCTGACTATTAATAAGTTTGCAGAAATTTGTCTAACATCTAGGACCTCTATCCTAAGGTTTGCCAAAAAACTAGGTTTTAACGGCTATAATGACCTAAAATACTATATATTAAATGACAAAATAGATATGGTAACAAGCCTGCCAAGCTCTAAGGATGATAAGCTCCTTTCGGTATATGAAAAATTAAAAACCGTAAAAAAAGCCTTTATCTATGGCAACGGTGGGATGGAAGATATAATAAAGGCTGCTATAAAATCATATCTCTTTGATGTTGGGATTTTGGCGGAAACCTATGCAGGAGCTAAGGAAATAGTAGCCTTTGACAAAACTTTACTAGAAGATAGTCTGGTTATAGTAGTAGATTTTAGCAGGGATGAGAAGACTAGGGAACTTATGTTTCAAATGGATGGGATAGATTGTTTAAAAATTATTGTCGGTAGCGAATACCACTTTATTGCCTCAAGTGATTATAATATATTTTTCCCAGAAGATAGGGGCAGGCTAAGGCTAATTAGTCCCTATATTTTAGAATTAGAAAAATTTTTCACAGGATATTTGGAGACTTTATAATGAGCTTACTAACTCTACTTAAGGAAAATTATCATAAATTAAATAAAAATGACCTAAGAATCTACTCTTATATAGCTCAAAATAAGCAAGAGGTTGTTGACCTCAGTATAAATCAACTGGCTAATATTTTAGACTTAAGCACGAGCGCTATAATGAGTTTTACAAAAAAATTAGACCTAGAAGGCTATAGTGAGCTTAGATATCTTGTAAAGTGGTCTGAAGATGATAGTGATGCGGCCTTTGACGATAATGAAATTGAATATACAAAAAATGACATTAACCTAACTATGACCATGTTAATCTCCTTAAACTTATCGCCTTTTTTTGAAAAATTAAATCGTGCTGGTAATATTTTTGTACTAGCCAATGGCTATACCCAGTTAAATGTAGCGGAAGAGCTTAAGAGAAACTTTTTGAATGTGGGAAAAATAGTAAATATTATTGACGATGCTAGAAATTATAAGTCTTATCTAGATATATTTGAAGATGGAGATGTAATTTTTGTAATCTCCTTTAGTGGAGAAAATAAAGAGTTAATCAACTTTATTAAAGGTATCTACAAGGATGTCTGCGTAGCATCCATAACCAAGCTATCAAACAACACTCTTTCCCACCTATCTGATTATAATATTTCTTTTATCACCCATGAGGTATATGATTTTGATCAGAAGATGAAAATAGCACCTATCTCACATTTTTATGTGGTAATAGACTTTATAATCCTTAAATACCTATCCTATATAAACGGAAGAGATAAGGACTAATTTAAAACTCCCTAAGTTATTAAGATGGCCCATTTAAGGTTTATCCTAATAATTTAGGGAGCTTGTTTATAGCTTATATTCTTTTTTAATTAGCTCGGCAATTCTCATAGAAGTTTTTTGTATACACCTAGCATCGTTATTATCTATGTCAGTTTGGGTTATTAACATTCCTGTGATGAAGAGATTATTAAGTTTGCCGAATTTTTTACTTAAAGGATTGCACCTTGGCCAGGTTACTGCTATTCCTTCTCCATTTGTATCTGCCATTATCATTTCATTTCTCAAAAGAGATTCATATAGGGGAATCCTTTGGGCGATCTTTTGAAGGTCCATTTCAAAGCCCGTAGAGTTTATTATTATATCTGCATCCTTTTTCTTTTTGCCAATTAGGGTGAAACTGCCATCAGAGTTAACTTTCACTTCTTCTAAGTTTGTGGTAACGTCCATTTTCTCCTTGTCATAATAATCTAGAAGAAGTTTCATTGACCCATAAGGAGTCTTGCCACCTAAAAAGGAAAGGTAGATGTAGTGATTTTCTAAAAAAACCTTCCTATCAATTGGATTCATAAAGTTTGCCAGGTCAGCCACATAGAGGGCAAATTGGATAAAGTAGTCTTCTGTAAAGGCAAGATCTTGATCATTTATCTCTATGGCTTTTTTTGATAGGGCTAGGGTGTGGTCTTTGTAGGTTTCATAGGCGTAACTTAGCTCAACTCCTGCTTTTTTAAAGTCATCATTTATAGTATTAACTAGCCTATCAAGTTTAATTTCACCGCAAGCTTCTAGTTCTTTATCTATCCACTCTTGGTTAGGGGAGTAGTAGTCTAAGATATTTCCTTCATATGGTATATCTACAATTTTATATTCACTAGGCCCAGTAAAAAAACTAATAGGTTCTTTAAGTTTTTTATTTTTACTTAGATATCTAAAAACATCAGTAGATGATGCGGAGGTACCGAGGATGGCAATTTTTTTATCTTCTTTTATGTCCTTAAGTTTTTCTTCAAGGGGATAGGGTTTTGCTATGTAATTTTCCTTTCTCTCAAGTTTATAAGGGTCTTGGTAGAAGCTTGCCCCTGTCCCTAGAAAAACTAGGTCGTACTTAGCCTTTTTTGTAGCACTTTCTACAGTATATCTTTCCTTACTAGCTATTATTTCTACAGAGATATTTTTTACTTCTTCATTTATTAAATTTACGCAAGGATTATTAAGGTAGTCTTTAGTCTTTTCTTTTAGATACTGGCCAAAATATACTCTTGGGGCCATATTTTCTACAGGGTCTAAGTTTTTATTGTTAGCATCCATCCATTTAGGAAAGTCATCTGCCATATCTTCTGGATAGACCATCTCATCAGTATCGACATTTAAGAGTTTATCGAGGGAGTCTTTTTCGTAGGGAAGACCTGTTGGGTATTCGTTTCTTTTTTCATAGATATATATTTTTAAGTCTGTGGGATCATTATCTAGAATAGTTTGTAAAAAAGTTGCACCTGACAGGGCAAAACCAATTATAGCGATTTTCATATCTACTCCTTTATAATTTCTTACTTTATATTATACCAAATAATTTAAGATTAAGTAATTTACTTGACAAAGAAGTAAATACCGCGTAAGATATTTAAGGATTGGCAGGAATTGCCAATTTATTAAATTTTAAAAGAATAGGAGGTGCATTATGCCAACAATTAATCAACTTGTTAGAAAAGGTAGAAAGAGCGAAAAATCTAAATCAGATACACCAGCTTTAGGTTATAACTACAACACTCTTAAGAGTAGAATAACTCCAAACCAATCACCACAAAAACGTGGAGTTTGTACATCAGTTAGAACAGT
>NZ_CALGYW010000144.1 GCF_937934665.1 uncultured Anaerococcus sp. | reverse complement strand
ACTTTCTTAATTCTTTTACTAGCTTTGATACAAATTTAAAATTTGGATCCTTGCTGTCTACTGCTAGGTCAAAGAGAATTAGCTCTGTATTTATAAGGACTGCTCCCATATCTCTTAGGGATTTTCTCGCAATTTTTTTAAGCTCGTCAGTATATGAAGAAATCGCATCATCCACATAATATACATCTAAGCCTAGGTCAAGAAGACTCCTTATAGTTTGGTAGATGCAAATATGGCCCTCAGCTCCTGTTACAAAGACTTTTTCAATTTTATTTTCCTTGATAAAGTCCTCTACTTCTGCTGTTAGGGCATTAAAACTTGTCTTAGCAAAGATTTTTTCCTCATCAATTTCTGCCAAAATATCTTCATGAGATCTGCCAAGTCCCTTTGGATATTGTTCTGTTGCTAAAACTGCCATGTCATATTTCTTAAAGGCTTTTATAAGGCCTACTGTATTTCTTATTGTCCTATCGCCTTTGTCCATAGTATCCATTAGCTTTGGCTGGATATCTACTACCAAAAGTAATGACTTATCCTTGGCTGTATAAGTACCATCTTCGCTAAGTGAGTTTGTAAAAAATCTCTTATCTATTCTTCTTTCCATAAATCCCCCTGTCTATAATTTTTATCTTTCATCATCTTATCAATACTAGTTAAGATCTTGGCCTTGTTTTTAGCCCAAGCAGGGAGGGCTATTTTTTCACCAATCCCATCCCCTGTTAGCCTATTTATCACAATCTCTGGCCTAAGTCTCCTTAGAAGGTCAACTACTATTTCCACATAGTCTTCCATTTCCATCCCATAGCTTAGCTTGTTTTCTTTGTAATAATCAAAAAGCTTGCTTGGTTTTTCTATATAGAGATTGTGAATTTTTATCCCCCAAGGCCTTATAGTATTAATATAGGTTATATCGTCCACAAAGTCCACCCTTTCTTCAAAAGGTAGGCCCACAATCATATGGACTAGGGTAGGTATACCCCTTGCGTGAAGCTTCCTTATCCCCTGGTCAAAAACCTCATGGCTATAGCCCCTATTTATAAGGTCAATTGTCTTTTCATTTACACTTTGCATGCCAAGCTCTACTAGGAGAAAATATTCCTTGCTGATTTCTTCTAAAAGGTCAAGGACCTCATCTGATAGGCAATCTGCCCTAGTGGCAATAGCAAGACCTGTCACATCCTCACAGGATAAAGCCTCATAGTAGAGATCCCTAAGCCTTGAAACATCACCATAGGTATTGGTGAAGTTTTGAAAATAGGCCAGGTAGGCTGTTGGCATATTCTTTTTTCTCAAGCGACTTTTTTGGTAGGCTACTTGGTCTCTTATAGATTTTTTCCCATAAGTCCATTCACCAGATCCTGTCTCTGAGCAAAAAATACATCCTTCAAAAGATAGACTCCCGTCCCTGTTGGGACAAGTGAAGCCACCATCTAGGGGAAGTTTTATTATTTTTTTATTAAATCTTTTCTTCATATAGGAACCAAAGTCCCTATAGCGTTTTTTATTTATCTCCATAGTCTAAATATACCTCTTAAATCTCTAAAATTCCACATAGAAAAGGACCCTGGATAAGGGGTCCATGAGGATATATTTTTACGTATTAACTACAACAAGATTTCTTATTATTACTTGCACAGGCTGGGCAGTCCGCGCAGCCTCCCTCACTTTTTGTCAAAAATCTTCTGTATACTATAAAGGAACAAAGAGCAAGGATTGCTATTAATAAAATCCATGATGCTAAATTCATTTTTTATCCTTTCTATAAGTTAAGCTAAACATTTTTCGTAGGCCTGTTTTTTCTCTGCATAGGGTTTTCTAACAACCATATAGATGAAAAAGGCAAGGCCAATAAATCCTACTACAGTACCTAGGTCAAACTCTCCATAGAAGAAGAAACTTCCTAGTTGGTAGAAAATAAGGCTTACTAGGTAGGCAAAGCCCATTTGGTAGCAAATAGTTAAGGCTGTCCACCTACTATCATCCATCTCAGTTTTAATAGCTCCTACTGCTGCAAAACATGGCATACATAGCATATTAAATAAGAGGAAGGAATAACCTGCCACAGGACTTGCTAGGGCTCCACTAAAGGCTGTAAGAAGGGCTTGTGATTCTTCAGTAACCTCTCCTCCTAAACCTAAAACTATGCCCATAGTAGCAACTAGGTTTTCCTTGGCTACAAAACCTGTAATAGTAGCTGCTGTTGCCTGCCAGGTGCCAAAACCTGTTGGCCTAAAGATTACAGCTATAACAGAACCTACCCTAGCAAGGATAGAGTTTTCGCTAGCTTCTCCTACAAGGTTTAACCTAAAGTCAAAGTTTAGTAAAAACCAAATTACAATTGTTGAAACAAGAATGATAGACCCAGCTTTTTTAACATAGGACTTGCTCTTATTATAAACATCAGTCAAAACTGACTTTGGCCTAGGTGCGTGATATGGAGGAAGCTCCATGATAAATGGTGATGGGCTATCGGCTAATTCCTTAAATTTCTTTAGGATAAGGCCAGAAACAATAATAGATAAGATCCCTATCACATAAAAGGAAAAAGTCACAAGCACCCTATTCTCTGGGAAAAACGCCCCAACAATAAGGGCAATAACTGGTAGTTTTGCTGAACAAGGCATAAAGGAAGTAGTCATTATGGTTATCTTCCTATCCCTTTCGTTTTCGATGGTCCTAGATGCTTGGATACCTGGTACTGCACAACCTGTAGCAACCATAGCTGGGATAAAGGACTTACCAGAAAGACCAAACTTCCTAAAAAGCCTATCCATGATAAAGGCTATCCTTGACATATAACCTATATCTTCTAGTATTGAAAGAAGGGCAAAAAGCACCATCATCTGTGGTAAAAATCCGAGCACTGCTCCCACACCAGCAAGAACTCCATCACTAACAAGGCTTGCAAGTACTGGATGGATTTCAAATTTTTCCATAAGGTCTACCGTACCTGGAATTAGGCTATCATCAAAAAATCCATTTACTGCCTCTGTTGCCATGGTACCTGGCGAGTATTTAAATACTGCAAGGAAAAATACCATAAACATCACTAGGGCAAAGATTGGTAGACCAAATAATTTGGAAGTAACCACCCTATCAATCTTATCAGTCATGCTAAGTTTTGGCTCAGCAGATTCTAGCATTTTATCTGATACTTTCTCAAGCTCATCATACCTAGAACCGATAATAAGGGCGCTTGCCTCATCGTCGTATTTTTCTTCCATATTTTTTCTGATTTTAGAAATTTTAGCTAATTTATCATCCGCAAGTTTTAGGTAATCAAGGCAAATAGAATCTTCTTCAAAAACCTTGATTGCATAATATCTCGCATGCCCATCCTTAAGGTCAGACTTGATTATCTTTTCTATCTGATAAATAGCATCTTCTAAATCATCTTCAAACTCAAGTTTATTTGGGATATTTTTTAGATTTCTACTATTAAGGACCTCTTCTATTAAAGGCTCAATCCCCTCTTCTTTACTAGCTACAGTTTCAATAACCC
Source organism: uncultured Anaerococcus sp. (assembly GCF_937934665.1). GTDB lineage: Bacteria > Bacillota > Clostridia > Tissierellales > Peptoniphilaceae > Anaerococcus. The sequence goes on along the minus strand of NZ_CALGYW010000144.1, from coordinate 2,013 downwards.
TTGCATTTAAAATCTCTTCCATAGCCCCTATATTTATATCATCACCCTTTTCCCTTACTATATCCATCATATTAAGGGAGATAATCATAGGTATATCAAGCTCAGCAAGCTGGCTTGTTAGGTAAAGATTTCTAATAAGGTTAGATCCGTCAACCAAGTTTATAATTAAATCTGGTTTTTCATCTATGAGGTATTTTCTAGAAACAACCTCCTCCATAGTATAAGGAGAAAGGGAATATATACCTGGAAGGTCCTGGATAACTATGTCCTTGTGTCCTTTTAATAGACCTTCTTTTTTATCTACAGTAACCCCAGGCCAGTTACCAACCCTTTGATCAGAACCTGTTAGGGCATTAAAAAGGGTAGTCTTTCCGGAATTGGGATTACCTGCTAAAGCTACTTTTAAAGTCATAGGCCCTCCACCAAAATATTTTTTGCGTCATCTTTTCTAATAGTAAGCTCGTAACCCCTTAGATTTATCTGGATAGGGTCTCCAAGCGGTGCAAGCTTCCTTATGTAAATATCTGTATTCTTAGTAATGCCCATATCCATAATCCTTCTTTTGACAGGACCTGTACCAAGGACCTTACTAACCTTGACATGGCTACCGACAGGTGCGTCTGATAAATATGTCATATGTCCTCCTCTATTTAAAACCTACAAGAAATATCCCGTAGACTAAAATTTATTTATATTAACTCTCAACTTACTATTAATATAACACACTCGATAATGAATATCAATACTATTTGATATTAATTATTGTTATATTTTATCAATCTTTATTCACCCACCGAGGGAAATCGTTCTATAATAAAACCATTCTAGCTTTTAAGCCAATATTTGATATAATATTAGTAGAAAAACCAAAAAAGGAAGGTAATATGTATTTTTTTGTAAATGATTATAACTCAATAGCTTATCCAGAAATCCTAGAAGCCCTAAAATCATCCCTAGACGAGAAAAACCCAGGCTATGGGACAGACTCCCACAGCAAAAACGCCAGAAACTTAATAAAAAAAGCCCTAGGAAATGAAAACGTAGACATCTACTTCCTACCAGGAGGTACAGGAGCAAATATAGTAGCAGCTGCAGCAGGCATGCGCCAGCAAGACTCCATCCTCTCAGCTACAACAGGCCATATCGAAGGTCACGAAGCAGGCTCTATAGAAGCGACTGGCCTTAAAATTGAACTAATCGACACAGAAGACGGCAAATTGACAAGAGAATCTATAGAAAATTTTCATCAAAAATTCACCACGGAATATATGACAGTTCCAAAAAAGGTCTACATATCAAATACCACCGAAGTCGGCACCCTCTATAAGAAAAAAGAGCTTGAGGATATCTACGCCTATTGCAAGGAAAATAATCTCTACCTCTTTATAGACGGAGCCAGAATGGCAGCAGCTCTAGCCTCAGAAAAATGCGACTACGAAATAAAAGACCTAACAGACTTATGTGATATTTTCTACCTAGGAGGCACCAAGGCAGGCCTCTTATTCGGCGAAGCCCTAGTAGTTGTAAATGATGATCTAAAAAAAGATTTAAATAATCTCATCAAACAAAAGGGCACTATGCTCGCCAAAGGCTTTATCTCAGGCATCATGTGGGAAAAAGTCTTCGAAGATAAAAAGTTTTACCTCAAGGGATCAAAAAAAGCCTACCAAATGGCCAAAATATTGGCAGAAGGCATCACTAAAAAAGGCTACAGCTTGGCCTATCCTTTCGAGTCCAACCAAGTCTTTGTCCTCTTAGATGAAGAAAACTTAGAAAAATGGCAAAAGATAGCTAAATTTGAAATAACCGGAGAAAAACAAGGCAAAAAAATAGCAAGACTTGTCACAACCTTTAGGACCACAGAAGAAGATGTCAGGGGATTTTTAGAAGAAATATAGATTAAAATTATTAGCTAGTTTTAAGCAAAATCTCTTCAAATAATCCAATCTCGTAATTACTAGAATTAAATAGATATTAAGATTTATCATCTTTGATTAACTTGCGAAAAAGTCA
>NZ_CALGYW010000143.1 GCF_937934665.1 uncultured Anaerococcus sp. | reverse complement strand
CATTAGCTTTCTTTAGCTTAGTAATAATTTCTTCGACAATCTTAGATTTTTGCTTTACTATATAGGCCTTATAGATTGTAACTCCTGAATCAATGGCATCAATTACAGGTTTTCTACCATAAATCTTATCCATCAGCCTATCTCCCACTTGGTACCTTCTCTGGTATCTTTTAGGATAATGCCCATATCTTTAAGCTCATCTCTAATCTTATCAGCTGTAGCAAAGTCTCTATTTTTCTTAGCTTCGTTTCTTTCTGCTATTTTTTCTTCTATAAAAGCTTCATCTACTTCTGCTTCCTTTTTCTTGGCAATTAAACCTAAAACGTCAAAGAGTCTAGCATAGGTTTTAAAGGTTTTTTCTACAAAGTCTTTTGAAGAATCAGTTGTTAGGTTGGTATTTATAAACTTAGCTAGGTCAAATAAAACTGTAATGGCATCTGCTGTATTTAGGTCATCTTCCATTACCCTTATAAATTCATCTTCCTTAGCCTCTAGGGTTTGAAGTAAGTCTTTTTCTCTATCTGAAATTTCTTTATCGCTTGCATTTCCCACTAGCTCTTCTGCCTTAAAATAAGCATTGTCTAGCCTATCTAGGGAGGCTTGGGCTTGGTCAATTATTTCCTTGGTAAAGTTAATTGGCTGCCTATAAGAAGTAGTTAAAAGCCAAAACCTAATGGTCATTAGGTCGTATTCCTTCTTGATATCATCGAGGGTAAAGAAGTTTCCAACTGACTTACTCATCTTTGAACCATTAACCTGGATCATGCCGTTATGCATCCAGTAGTTGGCAAAGGTCACGTCATTTAGGCCTTCAGATTGGGCGATTTCGTTTTCGTGGTGAGGAAATTCCAAATCTTCCCCGCCAGCGTGGATATCTATGGTATCTCCAAGGATTTTCTTATTCATGGTAGAGCATTCTATATGCCAACCAGGTCTACCCTTACCCCATGGGCTATCCCAAGCGACTTCGCCTTCTAGTTTAGTTTTCTTCCAAAGGGTAAAGTCTGCTGGATTTTTCTTCTTACCAGCATCTTTATCATCAAGTCTTTGGCTTGCACCGTGAACTAAATCCTCAAGGTTTTTACGAGATAATTTTCCGTAGTCAGATTTTTTACTTACGTCAAAGTAAACATCGCCATCTGAAACGTATGCCATACCCTTATCAATTAGACCCTTTACAAAGTCTATGATATCATCCATTACCTCGGTTGCCCTTGGGTGGATAGTATCTTCCTCGTCAAGGTTAAGGGCCTTGGCATCTGTCATATATTGGGCAATGTAGCGGTCTGTAACTTCCTTGGTGGTTATTCCCTCTTCGATAGATTTTTTTATAATCTTATCATCAACATCGGTAAAGTTTACTACATAGGTTACATCATAACCCCTGTACTGGGCAAAACGCCTAAAGGTGTCAAAGACTACCAGGGGTCTAGCGTTACCTATATGCATATAATCATAGACTGTAGGTCCGCAGACGTACATCCTGATTTTTCCTTCTTCTATTGGTTTAAATACTTCCTTAGAGCGGCTAAGAGTATTATAAATCTTCATTAAAAATTATCCCTTGCGTATTCAAGTCTATCCTTAACTAGGTTCTTGCCCATGATTAAAAAGGCATTTGAAAGGTCTGGTCCGTGAACTGATCCTGTTACTGCAGCCCTTACTGGGAACCATAGGTTCTTACCCTTAATACCTGTTTCCTTTTGGATAGTTTTCATAACTGATTTGGCAAAATCAGCATCAATTTCATCAACTTCTTCAAGTTTGTTTAAAAAGGCATTGAAGAGGGTCTTGGCATCGTCAGTTGAAATTGCTTCTTTGGCGTCTTCATCAAAGTCGATGTCTTCGCTTTTTATATAGTAATTTTTAGCAAGTTCTGGTGCATCTGAGAACTTATCTATAGCTGATTGCCAAGTTTCCGCAAGTAAAACTAGTTTGTCTTGATCATAAGAGTCGTCAATTAGACCTGACTTTACCATGTAAGGCTTGATGTCTTCTGCAAGCTTTTCGGCAGATAATTCTCTTACATAATGTCCGTTTACCCAGTCTAGTTTTCTCTTGTCAAAAACAGCACCAGTCTTATTTACCCTGTCAAAGTCAAATTGTTTAGCAAGTTCTTCTATAGTGAAGATTTCCTCTTCGCTATCTGGTGACCAACCTAGGAGTGATAAGAAGTTTATAAGGCCTTCTGGCATGTAACCTTCTTCGATAAAGTCTTCTACCATGCCGTCGCCGTTTCTCTTTGAGTATTTTTTGTGGTCTTTATTTAAAACTGTAGGTAGGTGGATATATTCTGGAGCATCCCAGCCAAAGGCTTCGTATAGGTAAACGTGTTTTGGTGTTGATGAAATCCACTCATCTCCACGAACTACGTGGGTAATACCCATCAAGTGGTCATCTACTACTACCGCAAAGTGGTAGGTTGGGTAACCATCTCTTTTTATAAGGACTTGGTCGTCTTGGTCATCAGTATTAAAGCTAATCTTACCTTTAATTCTATCTTCAAAGGAAATTTCATAGTCTTTTGGAAGCTTAAGTCTAACTGTGTGCTCTTCCCCATTTGCAACTCTTTGTTTTGCTTCTTCTAGAGGAATAGATCTGCAAAGGCCGTCGTATTTTGGTGTAAGACCGTCAGCTCTCATTTGATCTCTAACCTTATCAACTCTTTCTTGGGAGCAGAAGCAGTAGTAAGCCTTGCCTTCTTCAATTAATTTTTCGATGTATTTATCATAGATGCCTTTTTCTACCCTTTCAGATTGGATATATGGGCCAAAGTCACCTTTTTCTGTAACAAGACCATTTTCATCAAGCATGACACCTTCGTCAATTTCAACTCCAGACCAATCTAGGGCCTTAAGTAGATTTTCTAAGGCTCCTTCTACAAATCTGGTCCTGTCTGTATCTTCTATTCTTAAAATCATCTTACCGCCAGTGTGTCTTGCGTATAGGTAGTTAAATAGGGCTGTCCTAAGGCCACCTATATGCAGATATCCTGTTGGAGATGGTGCAAATCTTACTCTAACTTCACTCATTTATAACTCCTTTTTATATAAATTCATTTTCAAATTCTCATTTGGATAGCTAAGTAAATAAGGGAAGTAAAACTTCCCCCACAAACTTAACCTTAACTTATCTAATTATAACATCTATTACTACAAAAATCAACCTTGTCAAGGTCTTTTTAATATTTTTCCCTAAATTTAATCTCTAATTTATCAATTTCATCTAGGTCTTGAGGAAGTTTCTTTACAGAAATTTTTATACCCTTATCTTTGATTTTCTTTAGTATCCTCAAATCTTCATCATCTAAGGCTACAAGCTCTGTTAAAGACTTTTTGCCCTTGGATAAGTGGATGATACCAAGATTTACTTCTTCTATCCTTATACCTTGGTCGAGGATTTTATCTAAATCGCTAGTACTTTCTAGCAAAAGTAGGTAAGACCCTTCGTTTTTTTTAAGAAAATCCCCTACATCCGCCACTTTTAAATAAAAAGACCCTATCTCTTCTGGAACAGTAAGGTCCATTACTTCGACTCTTATAGAATCGCTTGCTGTAAGGTCATTTGCTATAATCACTTTTTTTAGGCCATATTTTTCGCCCCACATTTTTACCATCTGACTATGGGCAAGCCTAGAGTCAACTCTTGCTAAGCCTATCTTTCCCATTAGGCTCTCCTTATAACAAGCTCACTTGGATCATCTATTATTAGGTCTGGTTTTTCATCTTCAAGGACCTTCCTATTTCTAAAGCCCCAAGAAACCCCAACAGTAAAGATTCCTGCGTTTTTCCCACATTTCATATCTACTTCGCTATCGCCAAAGTAAATAATATCAGAAAATTCAACACCAAACTTTTCTTTTAGGATCATAATCCCTGCTGGCGATGGCTTTCTCTCATAGTCTCCCCTAAAACCTAGGATATCATCAAAAAACCCTTCACCAAAAACTGCAGGGATGACTTTTTTACAAGTCTCATCTGGCTTATTAGAAAAACAAACTAGGGGTTTACCAGTTTTCTTAAGCTCATAAAGGGATTCTTTTACCCCGTCGTAGGCCTTAGTTAAATAGGCAGGGTTATCATCGTAGGCCTTGTTGTAAGTATCAAGGAAGTCCTTTCTAAATTTAGGATCCTTATCTGCTCCCACATAATCAAGAGTTTTCTCGCAAAGAACAACCGGGCCATTCCCTACAAAGGCTTCTACCTTATCCTTTGGACAGGAATCCAAGCCAAAGATTTTTAAAGTTTCATTTATAAAATAAGCTATGGTATCTATTGTGTATAACAAGGTACCATCTATATCAAATATATACATATCTCTCCTCACTTTTTTCTATTATTGTACTTTTCTTTGAAAATTTGCCTATAAATAAATATTTAAAGAAAATTTTTGCTTTTAGGGTATAAATATAGATAAGAAAAAAATACCGATAAGAAAGTATAAGAAGGAGTTTATGAAAGAAATAAGAAACCTAACCATGCTTAGTGATTTTTATGAATTTACTATGGCCAATGGTTATTACGAAAACGGAATGAAAGAAACAACCGCTGTCTTTGATGCCTTTTATAGGAAAAACCCAGATGGTGGTGGTTACGCTATTTTTGCAGGTCTTAATGATATAATATCCTATATCAAAAACCTCCACTTCACAGAAGAAGACATAGAATTTTTCAAGTCTCAAGGAGATTTTTCCGAAGGATTTTTAGACTATTTAAGAAACTTCAAATTTACAGGAGACGTCTATGCCTTTCCTGAAGGATCAGTTATGTTTCCTGGAGAACCGATAGTTACAGTCAAGGCACCAATCATAGAATGTTCTATAATTGAAACCTACCTGCTTTTATCAATGAATTTTAATTCACTAATAGCAACAAAAACAAATAGGATTGTCTCCTCTGCTGGCGATAGGCTAGTAATGGAATTTGGGGCAAGACGTGCTCAAGGAGCTGACGCATCTATCACAGGAGCAAGGGCAGCCTATATCGGTGGAGCACCAATTACATCCAATTCATATTCAGCTCAGAAATACGGCTTTAGGGCATCTGGAACCATGGCCCACTCTTGGATTCAAGCCTTCGATACAGAATATGAAGCCTTTAAAACCTATGCAAAGATGTATCCAGAAAACTGCATATTATTAATAGATACCTACGATACTCTAGAATCAGGCCTTGAAAATGCCATGAAGATTTTTAAGGAAGAACTTGTACCAAAGGGACTTACAGGCGGAGTTAGGATTGACTCAGGAGACCTCGCTTACCTTTCAAAAGAAGTTAGAAAAAGACTTGACGCAAATGGATTTCATGACTTCACCATAGTTGCCTCAAACTCCCTAGATGAATTTAAAATCGAATCCCTCCTAGCCCAAGGAGCAAAGATTGACTCCTTTGGTATAGGAGAAAGACTTATAACAGCCAAGTCTGACCCAGTTTTTGGTGGAGTTTATAAGCTTGTCGCTATAGAAAAAGACGGTGACCTTGAGGCAAAAATCAAAGTCTCTGAAAACGTGGAAAAAATTACAACCCCAGGCTTTAAAAAAGTTTACAGGCTCTACGATAAAGAAACAGGCAAGGCTGAAGCTGATTATATAGCCATAAGAGATGAAAAAATTGATGATAGCGAACCTCTTGTAATCTTCGACCCGCTTTTCACCTGGAAGATGAAAAAGATGAAAAATTATACTGCAAGAGAAATGCAAGTTCCTATCTTTAAAGACGGCGAACTTGTTTATGACGAACCAAGCCTTGATGAAATAGCTGACTATAGGAAAAAAGAAGTCGCAAGTCTATGGGATGAGGTAAAAAGATATGACACCCCACACAATTATTACGTTGACCTTTCCCAAAAACTTTGGAACCTCAAACAAAAACTAATTTTAGAAGCAAAATCAAAATAATAAATAAAAAAATCGCCAGACAAAGTAATTTGTCTGGCCTTTATATTTATCAAGGCGATTTTTTCACTAGATGAGGCTAGGATACTAATCCAGGATTATTTTATATGTCTTCATTATTAACTTGGATCTTATATTATAAATTTTTATTCTACTTAGATAAGTTTTCTTTACTGGGCCTCCGATTAGAAATTATTGCTTAAAAGATGTGAGCCCTAATCTTAATGTACAAATAATAACAAAGATTTCTTATGGTTTTGCTTTTGTATATTGGCATATTGTATCTACTCTATTTTTAAGTAAATATCCCAGAAATTCGTTTCGAACGAATGTGAGAGAGCTCTATAGTTTTTTCTATTGATGGATCTGTAGTTCACGGTTATTAATTCAAAATAATTATTATCAGAGGTTAATTTAAAATACCCATATCTATAAAAGAGCGCTTTAACCAGTTAGCCTTGCTTGTGTATAAATTTTATATACTCTTTAAGTCCTCTTGCTATCCCTAGCCTAGTCCTCCGTAAATCTCTTCAATTACCCCGCTAGTTTTCACTTTTATTTGATCAAGACCATCTTCTTTTAAAATCTCAATTTTTATATTTTTTGCTTTTTCATAAAGGATTTGAGCTTCTTTTTTGTTTTCATCAAGCTTTTCCAGGGTTGCCTTGCTTAGGAGTTTTAAGCTTGTTACAAAAGGCTTTATTTCTTTGTAGAGCGCCTCATTTGAATAATTTTTTTGGTAATTTTCTATCCTTTTTAACTTCTCTTCTAGGAGTTTTTTTAGTTTTTCTGTATTTTCCTCATTGAAGGCAGCTTTTATTTCATAATCTTCTGTAAATTTCTTGCTTTCGGTTCTTTCGTAGACCAAGGAGCTATAAAAGCTTGGCGCGATTTTTATTAAATCTTTAAAGGCACTAGGTTCTAGGTCTTTAAGTGCTTTTTTGAATGCTGTTTCAGTTCGTATTTTTCTGAATCTTCTAAATATTCATTAGCCTCGTAGATTGAAATCTTGGATGTTTCAGCCTGGTTCATTGGGTTTAGGTAAAAGCCTTCAAAATTTATCTCTCTTGAGTCATAAAACTCAAAGACTTCTAGAAAAATTTCATCTGGCCTATAGTCATTTACCGGCCAGTTAAACCAGATGTAGGGCTTTTTCCCGATTCTTTCGGTGAATTTTTCATTGGATTTATGAGGAATTGGGGCTACTACCTGGTTTCCTGTCCACATTATATTAATATTTTCTATATTTTTTAGGAGTTTTTCGTAGTCGTAACCTTTTTCATCTATCCAGTCATCGTTGTACCAAGGATGGACAAAGTAGAGATTCTCTCCGGTTTTATCATAGACAAAATCTGCCAAGTCCTTGATGAGCTTCATGTGGTCAAATCTTTTCTCAAAAGCGATATTTTTATCAATATCATCCATGCACAAGCCAAAAGACTTAACCCCTACTTCCAATAAGGATCCATATTTGGCAAAAATCTTTTCGATTTCTTCTTCATATTTATCAAAATCAAAGGGATTTTAACCTGGATGGATGGCCCAGTAAAGTCTATGCCATTTTCTTTGCTAAGGTCAGCTAGGACCTTGATTTTCTCAAGTTGATCTTTTGGATAAGGCTCTCTCCACTTTTTATTGTGAAAAGGATCATCTTTGGGTGCATAAATATATTGATTCATTCCTATTTGGGCTAGGAAATTTATAATAGACTTTCTTTCTTCAAAGGTCCACGGTATCCCATAAAAACCTTCTATAATTCCTTTTTTCATTTAATTCTCCAATGGATCAGATTCTACGATTGTGAGTTTTCCTTTAAATTTATAAGTTGTCGCCTTGTTTGTTAGGATAAAAAAGTCGCCTTTTTTTATTGGGTAGGACTCATCTTCTATAATAATTTTCCCTTCGCCATGGGCTACAGTTTCTAATAGGTATGGCTTTTCTCTTTTAAATTCTGCCTCATTTTCGATTTCAAATTCTCTTACTTCAAAATATTCATTAGAAGTCAAGATTTTTTCTATAAAGCCACCTTTATTTATTTCTTCTATCTCATTTTCTTCTGGCAAAATTTTTATAGCTTCTTTAGACTTTTCTAGGTGGAGGTCACGAAGATTTCCATCAGCATCTTTTCTATCGTAGTCATAGAGCCTATAGGTGATATCTGATGCTTGTTGGATTTCTAGAATTAGAGAGCCTTTTTTGATAGCATGGACTGTACCTGCCCTTACAAAGAAAAAGTCACCACATTTTGTAGGAACTTCCCTTAAAAGCTCCTCCCACCTTCTCTCGTCAATTAGCCTAATAGCTTCTTCCTTAGTTTTGACATTTAGGCCAAAAATAATGGAAGCAGGCTTTTCATTTAGGATATACCAACACTCTGTCTTGCCTTTGGAGTTTTCTAATCTTTTTCCCATCTCATCGTCTGGGTGGACTTGGATTGATAAATCATCTGCCGCATCTATTATCTTTACTAAAAGAGGAAAGTCTTTTTCCTTAGAATTGCCAAAAAGGTCTAGCTTATTTTTATAGACTTCTCTTAATGACTTGCCTTTAAATTTACCATTAGTGATCACAGAAGAAGATCCTTCCATACCTGAAATCGCCCAGTATTCCCCTGTCTTAGATGAGGGTATATCATAGCCGTATTCAGTTTTTAGCCTTGACCCTCCCCATATTTTTTCTGAAAATTTGCCTTCTAAAAATAAAATTTTATCCATACTAATCTCCTATATTCTCATAAATCCTCAAGGTTTCTTCGATGTGTCCGTCATTTAGGTTGTCTATGTCATCGTAAGGTACTCCCATAACAACTAAGATATATTCCTTGTTATTTTTGACTGCAAGGGTTGCCCAGCAAAGCCCTGCCTTATCGGTTGTCCCAGACTTTCCTCCTAGGATTTCAAAACCATTTTGCTCGTATTTTCTAAGGTGGCTAAAGATGGTAGATTCTAAGTAGACTCCATCTGGGTGGTCAGCTGTTGGACTTGTGACAAAGTCTCTTTTGGTAAAAATCGACCTAAAATCGCCATCATTTGAACTATCTTTTATAAGCATAGCGCAATCTTTAGCGGACTGGTAGTTTCCTGGATCATCCATACCGTCAGCATTGGCATAAGAAGTATTTTTAAGACCCAAATCTTCTACCTCCTTATTCATTAGGGCTACAAAATTATCCATGGAGCCTGATATGTTCATAGCTAGACTATCTGCAGCCTCTCCTGCAGATTTTAGTATAGTTGCGTAAAGTAGGTCCCTAAAAGTAGTGGCTTCTCCTCCAAAAAAACCTGCCATTGATGCGTTCATGTCAACAGCCCTATAGTAGGCACCTAGATCAACGGGAGCTGTCTCGCCTAGATCTTCTATGTGCTTTAGGGCCACCCTTACAGTCATGATTTTTGTAAGAGAGGCCATAGGAAGCCTTTCATTTTCGTTTTTTGAAAGAACTTCCTTATCGTCAGTCAAATTGTAAAGATAGACCGCCTTTGATATATACTTGCTATCGTTTTTCTTTTTATTATATTTTTTCCACCCGCAAAAAAGTCCAAGTGCAACAATTATTGCAAGACCTAGGGGTATTATTTTCTTTATCCTTTTCATACTTCTATTTTACATTAATATTGACCTTTAACCATTACAATTTTTGTAATTATGCTTAAAAAAAGAGCCCCGCTTGGAACTCTAAAAATTTAATTTGTTAGGTAATCTTCAGCGTGTTTTGCTGCATTTCTACCAAATACTACTATATCTGCTATAGCGTTTCCGCCTAGTCTATTGGCTCCGTGGATGCCACCTGTGACTTCACCTGCTGCATATAGGCCTGGGATAGGATTTCTATCCTTACCCACTACTTCAGAGTTTGTATTTACTTCTACTCCGCCCATGGTGTGGTGGATTCCTGGTGAGATTTGAACTGCGTAGTAAGGAGCTACTGATAAGTCAGATCTTGTTTCATCCATTCCTTCTCTGCCAAATTCCTTATCTTCATTATTTTTAACAGTTTCAATCCAGCCTTCGATTGTTTCTTTGATAGTTGCTTCGTCTGTGCCGATTAGGTCTGCAAGAGCCTTGTAATCATCACATTTTGTTAGAAGTCCCTTGTCAAAATACTTAGCAATTGTTGCAGATTGGTCAAACATTGATTGGTCTACTATTAGCCATGCTGATGGGTCTTTTTGACTTAGGATTTCCTTTGATACGAAATCTCTTGTTTCAAGTTCATTTACAAATCTCTTGCCGTCTTGGTTTACAAGGATAGCTCCTTCTCCCCTAAGACCTTCAGATATTAGAGAACCGTCTTTTTGTACCACAGTTGGGTGGATTTGGATTTGATCCATATCTATGAAGTTTGCCCCAACTTCTTCTAAAAATTCTACAGCGTCACCTTCGATTGACTTAGCATTTGTTGATACATAGCCTTCTAGGTCCTTGTTATATTTTACAACCATGTCTTGGTTTGAACCAAAACCACCTGTTGCAACTATAACTGCACCAGCGTTGACTTTTAGCTTTTCGCCGTCCTTGTAAGATGCTTCTACCCCTACAGCTCTTCCGTCATCCATTAAAACTTTGTCGACCCTTGCGTCATAGACAATTGATACTCCAAGCTCTTTGGCTTTTTCTGTAAGCTTTTGAACTAGGTAATCACCTACAGGTATGGACTTACCTTCGTCATTTATTGGAGCGTGGGTTCTCATTTCACTTTGTCCACCTGCAAATTTTAGCTGCTTAAGTGGCGCACCTAAGTCTTCTAGCCAGTCAACTGCATCAGAAGAATTTTTTGCAAGGATTTCTACTAAGTCCTTATTGTTTATGTTGTGACCACCCTTCATAGTATCTTCTACGAAAAGTTCTACTGAATCATTTACTCCTTCTTCTTTTTGTAGTTTACTTTCGGCTGCATTCATGCCTGCTGATGCTAGGGATGAGTTACCACCTGTGATTCCTGCTTTTTCAATAACTGATACATTTCTACCGTCTTGGGCCATTTGGATAGCTGCAGAAAGGCCTGCACCACCTGCCCCTACTATGACTGTGTCAGTTGTAATTTCACTTTCTCTACCTATCTTATCTTCTTTGGCTACTAGGTCAGCTGGATCTGCCCCAACTTCTTTTATAGCATTGTTGACTGCAGATAAAAATGCAGCAGATGAAACTGTAGCTCCTGAGATGTTATCAAGGTCTGTTGTATTCTGAGCAATAACTCTCTCTTTGGTTATTTCAATACCTGCCCCACCAACAGCACCTGTTTCATTTTCTTCAACATCAATAGCTGTGATTACACCTTTATCTATAGTCACTTTTACATTGATGTCTCCGCCATAGCCTTTTGCAGATCCCTCAAATTCACCATCAAGAGCTGCAAGGTCTGTTGTATTTTCTACTTCTTTTTCTCCATCAGTTGTTTCTTCTTGTTTTACTTCGTCTTGTTTAACTTCTTCTTTGATTCCTTCTTTTGTCTTTGTGGCTGTATTACCGCAAGACGCAAGTGCCATTGTCATGACAAGGGCCATAGCGATTGACTTGTATTTATTCATATGTACTCCTTATTATGTATGTTTTATAGGCAAATAAAGGAAAAATATAAAGCTATCCGTAGATAGCCTTATATGTTTTATCTTTATTATTTTGCAGCATCCATTGCGTCTTTAAGAGCAGCTTTGAATGCTTCACTTGTAACTGTTGCCCCTGAAACATTGTCGATATCAGCGCTGTTTGCTGCTTTTGCTGCATCAATTAGTTCTGGAAGAGCGTCTGCGCCGATTCCTTCTGTTTCTTCGTGTTCATCAACTACGATGTCTTTGATTTCATCGCCTTCCATAGTAACTGTAAGCTTGATATCTCCACCATAACCTGCAGCTGTTGCTGTACCTGTTTTTTCAACTGTTTCTTCTGCTGCTGGTGCGTCTGTTGCCGCTTCCTCTGCTGATTTATCAGCTGAGTTTCCACAAGCTGTAAGTGCTAGTGCAAGAGCACCAACTACAAATATATTCTTTTTCATATTACTCTCCTTGTAAAAAATTCTGTTTGAACTGTATTTACTCATAAAATATACTATCATTTCAAACGAAATTCAAGGAAAACGCTCATTTTCCTAAGAAAAGACCTCTTTTATGACTTCCCTTATATTAGAAAACTCTTTTATCTTTATATCCTTAAAGTCTTTTTGATCTAGGCTATTTTTTGCAAGATATAGGCTCTTATAACCAAGTCTTTCAAGCTCCTTGGCTCTTTGCCTGGCCTGGGGCACTTTTTTAAGCTCGCCTGTAAGGCCTACTTCCGCTATAAAAACAGACTTATCTGAGATTGGTTTTTTAAGATAGGAAGATGCTATCGACATCATTATAGCAAGATTTACAGAAGGTTCTGAAAGTTTTAGCCCACCTGTAGTTTTTATTATGACATTCATATCAAATAAATTAAGGTCTGCTCTTTCTTGAAGGATAGATATTAGGGTGTTTAGGTCATCACGCCTTAGGGAATCTCCTATTCTTTGCGGATAGGGCATAAAAGACTTAGATACTAAAGATTCTATCTCTACTTCTAAAAGTCTTGATCCTTCCTTGGTTACAGAGATTGCTGAGCCTTCTATTTCACTATCTCTTTGGGTTATAAAGTATTCGCTAGGATTTGTAATTTCTGCAAGGCCTTCTTCATCCATAGAAAACAAGCCAATCTCGCCTGTCCTTCCAAACCTGTTTTTACTTGAAGTAAGGACCCTTAAATCTTCATCAGGACTGCCGTCTAAGATTAGAACTGTATCCACCAAATGCTCTAGGGTACGAAGTCCTGCCATTTCCCCTGTTTTTGTCATATGACCTACCATTATAAAGGCACGCTTCTTATCAGGATTTTTGGCAATCTCTACTGCCTTACCTGCAACCTCAATTGTTTGGGTAGGAGAGCCCTGCTTGTTGTCAAATTCTTGGAGGGTAAAGGTCTGGATGGAATCTAAAATCACAATATCTGCACCAGTTGCCTTTATTTCCTTAATGGCAAGGTCCATCGAGTTTGTAGAAAGAATCCAAAGATTTTTTGGCTCTTCCTTCATTATCCTTATTGCCCTTGATTTTATCTGACTTTCGCTTTCCTCTCCCGATACATAGAGGACCTTAAGCCCCTCATCTGCATAGGACTTTGATAGTTGAAGTAAAAGTGTAGACTTGCCTGCACCAGGTCTTGCTGTAAGAATTGTTACTGAGTCACGGACAAGGCCACCGCCTACTGCCCTGTCAAATTCTTCGTAGGCTGAGGGGATCCTTTCTGATTCGTTTATTTCAATTTCCTTTAGCTTCTTGGCCTTTTTTTCCTCATCTAAGACGACCTTTTTACCGGCCTTGCCTTCCTTTATGATTGTTTCTATAAGGCTGCCCCATTTTTTGCAAGATGGGCACTGCCCAGCCCAAACATTTTGCACATGACCACAATTTTTGCATTCGTAGGCTTTTTTAACCTTAGCCACGGGTGGCCTCAACAAACCTATTTACTGAAAATTCATAGCAAGCTCTTTTCGGATCTTCCTTATAAATTTTTGCAAAAATATCTCTTGGAACTATGCCAAAATCAAGCATGGCTTCAAGCTCATCTAGGTACTTATTTTCACTTTCATCAAGAACCGGTCTTATGATATCTATAATATCTAGGACGTGTTGGTAGATTTCTACGTTTTGATATAGGGCAAAAATCCCCATCCTACTTGCATTATTTTTAAGTTTTTGAGCCTCGTCATAGGTCATTGACTCAAAAAGTTTGTAGATTTTTTCAAAGGTTTCTTCTACAAAAAATATTCCCTTAATTAGGGCTGCCGCTGCCATATTATAAGGATATGGGATATTGTCAGGCATCCTTATTTCTATATAAGATTTGGCCCTTACGTCAGGAAAAACTATAGATAGACCGTGGTTTATCATGGTTTGGGCATTTTCTTCAGTCATTAATTCTTCTAAAGTTTTTCTACCAACATAAACTTCCCCATCTTCTGTTGGCATAAATATCATAGGTGTAGCAAGGATTTTTTCTGCATACTTTTTATAGGACATATCAAGATCAAAACCAAAATCGTAAAGACCAGTCCTATCCCTATCTGTGCCCTCCCAGATAGTTTGCCTTAGGTTTCTATCGATGTAGGTTTCTCCCTCAAAAATAAGGGCATTGTCAAAGACAGAGTATAAAAATGGACTTAAGGCACTTGCAAGGAAGTATTTTTTCCTGAAATCTTCTTCATCTTTATAATCTACTGCTAGTTGCATAGAGCAGGTTCCCTTCATCATGTTGTGGGCAAACTCTCCCCCGTACTTGGCAAAGTACTTATACATAAAGTCATAACGAGATTTTGGGATAATTTTTATCTCATCAATCTTGCTTTTTGGGTGATAACCTAGGGTAAGCAAAAGTAGGTCTCTTTTTTCAAAAAGAGGAATAAGCCTTTGCATGTGGGTCTTATATACTTCAAAAAGTTCATCTACAGAAGCCTTGGCTCTTAGGGCAAGTTCAAATTGGCCTGCAGGTTCTATTGAAATATCAGCATTACCATCAGAAAAAGCCATACCTGTATCATCTGTTTTTTCATATCCTAGGCTAACTAGGTCATGAAGGATTTCTCCAACCCCATCTTCTCCATAAAATGACTGGGTCTTAAGAGTTTCCTTATTTACAACAAAGTGCTCTATTTCAAAGCCTAGCCTAAAGTCTTTTTCGTCCTTTTCGCCAGCTTTTATAACATCAACAATTTTTTGAATTTTTTCTAATCTCTCCATAATAACCCCTTTACTCCTATCATTATACGAATATTTATAAATTTAACCATGGTATAATAAAGATATGAAATATGGATTTTTTAACTCGCCTCTTGGACTTATAAAAATTTCCTATGAGGATAAGATTAAGAAAATAGAATTAGTAGATAAAATAGATAAGCCTTGTAAAGAAGATGAGATTTTTATTCTCTTTAAAAAGCAAATTTTAGACTACCTAGCTGGAAAAAGAACTACTTTTGACCACCTAGAGCTTTTAGACCTTGAGGGCACAGATTTTCAAAAATCAGTCTGGCTTGCTTTATTACAAATCCCCTTTGGTAAAACTTTATCTTATAAAGATATAGCAAAGGCTATAGCTAGACCAAAGTCAACTAGGGCTGTGGGTACAGCTGTCGGCAAAAACCCCTTTTTAATTATTATCCCCTGCCACAGGGTAATAAAATCCGATGGGTCTTTAGGAAATTTTGCCTACGGGAAAAATATCAAAAAGAAACTCCTTGAAATCGAAGAACTTACTTG
>NZ_CALGYW010000142.1 GCF_937934665.1 uncultured Anaerococcus sp. | reverse complement strand
CGCTCTGTAGGGATTTTCACCCCAGCATTAGAACATGCCCGTCATACTACAAAAAGCCCCCTCTGAGGGGACTTTTTCATTTCTATTCATTTGTAAGTCCAAACTTCTTTAAGGCTGTCATAAATAAGGACAAGATAACTGCCACCACTGACGCTAGCACCATGCCTGATAGCTCTATAGAAGCAAACTTGATTGATAGACCTGACAGACCTGCTATAAAGATTACAGATGTTAGTACAAGGTTAATTGACTTTGAGTAGTCAACTTTTTCATCAACCAAAAGTCTGATTCCGCTAGTACCAATCATACCATATAAAAGGAAGGTCACCCCACCTATTACATTGCCTGGAATAGTTGAAATAAAGGCAGCAAGCGGTCCAAAGAAGGCCATAATAATTGACACTACTGCCGCACCTCCTATTACCTGGACTGAGTAAACACCGGTAATAGCCATAACCCCGATATTTTCTCCATAAGTTGTTGTTGGCACACCCCCTACAAGACCTGATATGGCTGTAGAGAAGTTATCAGCAAAGATTGACCTATGAAGACCTGGCTCTTTGATTAGGTCTCGGTCTACTATATTAGATGTCACTACCTGATGGGAAATGTGCTCACTTGTAATAACAAGGATAACAGGCAGCATAGCAAGGATGGCATCTAGACTAAACTTAGCTAGGTGAAATTCTGGCATAGTAAATAATTTAGCCTCTAAAACCGGAGTAAAATCCACCATGTCAAAAAATATCGCAGCTATATATCCAACAACTATGGCAATCAAAATTGGAATAGTAGAGAAAAATCCCTTAAATGCAACAGATCCGATAATAGCTGTTAGAAGGGTAATGCCAAAGACTACAAAGTCCTTAGCCTCAGCTGTATCAGTCATAAGGTTTGCTCCAATAGCCCCTCCTGTAACAGTATTGACAGCAAGCTCAAAACCAATTAGGGCCACAACTGCACCCATGGCAGCAGGCGGGAGAACAACGTCAATCCACTTAGTTCCAAACTTATAGATAATATAGGCCATGATACAACCTAAAATTCCGACTACAACAAAGGCACCTTGCGCATATTCAAATCCTTGTTTTGCAATGATAGCTGTTCCTGGAGCCAAAAATGCAAATGAAGAACCCAAATAAGCAGGTGCCTTGCCTTTAGTAATTAAGATAAATAATAAAGTACCAATCCCATTCATTAATAAAACAATACCTGGATTAATTTGAAATAAAATAGGGACCAAAACTGAAGCGCCAAACATTGCAAAAGTATGTTGCAAAGAAAGCGGCAAAAGAAGTTTCACTGGGACCTTATCATCAATATGATAGATTTTCTTTTCTGTGTTCATAATCATTCCTTTCTTTTTTTCCTTAAATCCTCTTTATTTTACTCTTTTAGATGTCCTTGTCAAAATTAATTTTTAACCAAAAAAATCACAGCGTCATCCCGAACGACACCAAAAGTGGAGGAGGGTCTCAATAACCTAAGGACCAGAATATTCGGAAATTCTCACTTGATTAGACAAATGTAGAACTGATTATAACTTGTAAAGAACTCAAATAATGATATAATGAATATAAGAGAAGCTACCTCTTATCCCATCAAAAAAAGCTCTTGGATGAAACCAAGAAAAAAGATACGTTAAGATTCTCCATGAGGATTAAAAAAGACGGTAGTGCCAGCTACCGTCTTTTTTAATTACTTGTTATCGCTTTTTTTATCAATTTGTTTTTCGACATATTTGATAATCAAAGCAACTAACAAAGGAAAAAATAAATTTTCCAAAAGATACGTTAATATCTCCATAATTCTCATCCCCTTTGTTAGGAGATGATTATATTATAACATATTATTATCAAAATTATTATTTAGTTAAAAATCTTTATAAATCAAATATTAAATATTCAAATGTATCACCGAAAAACTACCCAATACCAAAATAATTAATAATCTTCCTATCATACTAATTATAAAATGCGTCCAAAAGTTTTTCCATTCTGGTCAAAGCAAGGAAATTAAATTTCGTTATAACTATCAAAGTTTAATTTTAACTTTTATAGCAAGATAATTTATATTCACTGAGACTAACTCTGAGCTACCACGTTTCTGAAGCCCTATCCCAATTTGTAGACAAGCCCGTCGGCTCAAGGAGACAAATTGATGGAAGGACTGATGCAGAGGCAGACCGTAGGCTAGCCCGCCGGCTCGTTGAGGCAGGGACCTCCTACGTACACCCAAACATAGCTCTGGTCATACATTTGAGACACCTTTATAAAATAATTCTCTTATCTAAAATTATCCAAGCACCCATACCATATAAATTTTATAAAAGTAGCCAGAGATTTCTCCATGCGTTCGTTTCACTCACTTAGTCGAAATGTGGGTTGACTATCCGTACTATTTCTCAAAGTCTTAAGATTTTTATTATCCAATAGATAACAACTACCTTGAAACCAACTCAGCCCCCACACGTCTCGACCGTAGTGGAGAGACCTCCTACGTACACCCAAACATAGCTCTGGTCATACATTTGAGACACCTTTATAAAAAAATAAAATCCCTTCGTATATAAGTCTCTAGCATTCATAGGATTCCTCCTCTCGACTACGCTCGAGGTAAACTATATGTTGGAATGGCGCAAGATAGATAAGGATACTTTTCATATAACGAGGGACCCCATCACTAAAGGACCAACATATTTGAAAAGCCTCCCCCAAAATTTCCCAAAAGGAAAATCCGGCCATCTGACCGGATTTTCCTTAATTTTTATTGGGTCTATTCTAAATCTTCACCCTTAAAGGCATCGATAAAGTCATCTTTTGCTCTGTTTGCTTTTTCTTTAGCTCTGCCTGCTGTTTGTTTAGCATCATCAACTGTTTCTTTGACTTCACCCTTATTTTTCTTTAGTAAGTAAGCACCTGCTCCTACCATAAAGGCAGCCTTTGCTACTCTTGAAACTATATTTGGTTTATTTTTATATTTATTATCAAACATCTTATTCCTTCTTCCTTTGTTTTTAAAAGTTCTTTCAGCAAGGTTTGATGCCAAATCTTTACTTCCTTTGGCAACAAGTATTTTCTTTAAAAATCCCATTCTAACCTCCTTGTAAAAGTGTCTAATAATTATATACCCAAAATTAGTCTTCTCTAACAAGTGGCATAGACATGCATCTTGGACCACCCCTACCTACTGTTAGGTTAGAAGAGTCTAGTTTTAAAACTTCATAGCCTTCTTTTTCCAAAACAGCATTTGTAACATTATTTCTATCATAAACTACAACCTTACCTGGGGCTATAGCTAGGGTATTTGACCCATCTGTCCATTGTTCACGAAGGGCTGCTATAGGATCACCACCTCCACAAGGGATTAGCTTAACATGGTCAAGGCCGAGGGCATCCTTTAACAAGTCCTCAAGGTTTTTATCAAGCTGCTCGCTTACGATTTCCCCATCCCTAGCTGTGAAGCGATAAGCATGGAAGGTAGACATGATACCTGGATGATAGGTAAAGGCATCGTGGTCTATTTGAGTAAATACAGTATCAAGGTGCATATAAGCTCTTTCAGCTGGTATATTTACAGCAAGAACTTCCTTAACATCATTATCCTCAGCAAGGATAAGATTATTTGCAAGAAGCTTAATAGATTCAAGCTCTGTTCTTTGGCTGATACCAACCATTACAAGGTTTTTATTGATATTTAGTATATCTCCACCCTCTATAGAATGTCCAGAATTTCTACCATAAAAATCCTTGGTTCCACCATAAACCTCGTGGTATTTAAAAATATAATCAGCATAGATAGTTTCCCTAGACCTAGTCCTAGTATGCATACAATTTATAGAAACTCCATTAGCTATAGAAGAAAATGGGTCCCTGGTAAAATAGAGGTTTGGCATTGGATAAATAGCTGTATAAGCCTCATTAGAAACAATCTTGTCAATATTTTTAAAACCACCTATTTCCTTAAGGGTAATACCAGACATGGTTTTTTCAACAAAGGTCTTGGTATCCTTGATAGACTTTAGAAGAGCCTCACTTTCCTTGTAGAGATTTTCGTTATTAATACCAGCTTCTTCCAGGTATTGGCTCAAAAATCTATCTCGAAGGCCTTCATTCGCGTCAAGAGTTTCTGTCATCAAATCCTCAAGATAAACAACCTCAGCTCCATTATTCCTAAGTATTTTTGCAAACTCATCATGCTCAGCCTGGGCCTTGGCCAAATCAGGAATATCGTCAAATAACAACTCCTCAAGCAAGAAAGGTGTAAGATTTAAAAGCTCCTCCCCAGGTCTGTGAAGCATAACAGTTTTTAAAGTCTTAATCTCATTGTTGACGTTTACTTTTCCCATAATCTTCTCCTAAATAAAATTTCTTAAAAAAAAGGACCAATGTTGACAAAGCAATCAACAAAAGTCCTTATTATCAACCAGCTCACCCGCCAGTATCTTTAGATTTCGTTTTCCTATCCTCATTATAACACCAATCAAACAATTTGGCAATATCTAAAGCTTAATTTTCTACTACACTCCCCTTCCCAAAAATCTTCCGAACTTCCACTGCGCCGTCCCGAACGACACCGCAGGTGGAGGAGGGACCCCACCACTTAGGGACCAGAATTTTAAAAAGAAAACTCAATAAAAACTCCTTCGTATCCGCATCTCCCGCATTCAGAGGATTCCTCGTCGTCTCCTATCGGATACTCTGTCGGAATGGCGCTTTGACTGATAAGATGTTTATAATTTAGGATATTTCTATCCCCAACACCCACAGGCAGCTTCGAATCGACCTCCACACGTTTCGGACCGTAGTCTAGCCCGCAGGCTCGAGGAGACCTACCCCCTACATTCATTCAAACTCAGCCCTACTTATACATTCATCATTACTATTATAAAATAATTCCTTTTTCTGTTATAAACCTTTAGTATAGAGTTATCTATAGATAAAAAAATTTTAGCCTATTATTTTTATAATGTGAGCACTTTATCCCATTAAACATTTCCCTGGTTTTGTATTATTATAAACCTAGTCTCGAGATAAATATTATGAAAAGAGGTTATATAATGATAAATATAGAAAATACAGAAAGAATTATGAACGATTACATGCCATTAATCTATGCTACTATTAGGAGATTTAATGCTTTTGAAAAAGAAGAAGCCATCGACGAAGCCAAGATGGTCCTTATTGAAGCCATCCTAAGCTATGATGAAAGTCAAGGGACTTTTGGTAATTATCTCAAGCACAGGCTCAACTACCACTTTTGGGACAAATCCAAAAAGCCCCTCCCTACTTCCCTAGACCAAGATTATGGCGATGACCTAAGCCTAATAGATACGCTAAAAAGCGAAGACGATATAGAAGATGAATTTTTTACCAAGGAAGCCTACAAGGACCTATACGACAAAATAAAGACTTTAGACAAGAAAGATGTCTTAATTATAAAACTAAAATACTGGCAAGGCCTATCTGACAAAAAAATCGCCCAGCTCCTATACCTTTCCCCAAAAACAATCAGAAATCGACACTCCCTAGCCATAAAGAAATTAAGAAAAATGTACTCCTAGAATAGATAAAATTGCATTGTCAACACCTCTATAAAAACCCAACCACGCGCCGTCTCGA
>NZ_CALGYW010000141.1 GCF_937934665.1 uncultured Anaerococcus sp. | reverse complement strand
TTGCCTTTCTAATAGAAAAGCAAAATTATTTTAAAAAATGTTTTTAAAAAATTAATTAGGGTATATTATATCTAGTTAGATATATCTACTTAGATGTATCTAAAGGAGGTCATATGCAAAATAAAAATTTAAAAATACTTATTGGCCTTCATAAGAATGTCAAAGAACTCGATAGCAGAACCTTTGCCATTGCAAGTAAGTACGGGCTTTCCTTTAGCCAATTTATGGTTTTAGAAGCGCTTTACTCCAAGGGTAAGCTATCAATAAGTGAAGTTAGGGATGCAATTTTATCTAGCGTTGGAACTATTTCTCTGGTAATTACTAACCTTGAAAAAATGGGATATATAAAAAGAGAGAGTAGTCCCAATGATAAAAGAATCTGCCTTATCTCCCTCACCAATCCTGGTAGGGAAATAATAGCTAAAATTGTTCCTGAAAATGAAAAAATGATCAATGATTACATGGCAAAGTTAAGGCTTGAAGAAAAGGAGATCTTCCTTGACCACTTAAAAAAGTTAGGAGAAAATATTGACTAAAAGAAAAGTTAAAAGCCCAATAAGAGGTTTTAGAACCAAGGACGGCGCAGGTGTGAGTCTGGTAAGGGTTCTTGGAAGGGAAACGGTTGAGGAATTCGACCCGATTTTAATGCTCGATTCCTTTGATAGCACAAATCCAGACGAATATACAGCTGGTTTTCCCCTCCACCCTCACAGAGGTATTGAGACTATTTCCTACCTATCAAGAGGTAAAATGGTCCACAAGGATACTCTCGGAAACGAAGATACCATCACAGATGGCGAAGTACAGTGGATGAATGCTGGAAGTGGAATTCTTCATGAAGAACAAGTCCCAGCAAGCCAAAGACTTTTAGGAGTCCAACTTTGGCTAAACCTTCCACAAAAAGATAAATTTTCCAATCCCTACTACCATGCTATTAGAAAAGGAGATATCAAGGAAATTCCTTTTGATAATGGCAAAATTCGACTTTTAGCGGGTTCTTTTGGAAAATATGAGGGCTTTAAAGGCCGCCACCTCCCTCTTGATTATTATGATATCCACCTAGAAAAGGACGGAGAAATTAACCTTGATACTAAGGAAGATAGTTCAGTAATGGTCTTTACCCTAGTTGGTGATATAAAAATCGAAGGAGAACAAATCAAAGAGAAGACAGCTGCTAAGCTTACAAAGGGCAGTAAACTTACAATTAAAAATGATAGTGACTATGCCCAAGTGCTTTTCCTTTCAACTAAGGCCCTAAATGAGAAAGTCGCCTGGGCTGGACCAATTGTAATGAATAACCAAGATGAACTAGAAGAAGCCTTTAATGATTTAAATACAGGTAGGTTCATCAGAGACAAGATGGAATTTGAAGATTAAGGAGAAAAATAATGAAAATAGGAATACTAGTAGGATCTTTAAGAAAGGGATCTTTTAACAAAAAGTTAGCAGAAATATCAAAAAATATAATTAACGAAGGAAACGAGGCAGAAATCATAGATATCTCCTACCTTCCTTTCTATAACCAAGATGATGACGGAGAAAATCCGAGAGAAGAATATACAAAAATAAGAGAAGAACTTAGAAAATACGACGCCTACCTTTTCTTTACCCCAGAATATAACCGCTCCCTTGCACCAGCCCTTAAAAACGTAATCGACATAGGAAGCCGTGATCCAAAGGGTAACCTCTGGGACGGCAAGGTCGCAGCAGTATTTTCTGCATCAATGGGCACATCAGGCGGCATGATGGGTAACTTTGCCCTAAAAGAAAATTTTGTCTATGTAAACCTAATAGCCATGAACCAACCAGAAGTCTATATAGCAGCAATCCACACCCTTTTTGATGAAGACGGAAATCTAGTAAAAGATACAAAAACCTTCCTAGAAGACTCAACTCGTGCTTTTGTAGACTTTGCTAAAAAACACTCATAAAAAATACAAAAACCAAGGCCAATCTCAATAGATTTGGACCTTGGTTTTTTTGATTTACTTATTTTTTAATCTATCCCCTTCTGATCTGGCCAAGCCATTCCTTGTTTGCTGGGTCATTTGAAAACCTAGTATTTTTATCAAGGCTTGTTAGAGCATGCATATCGCTATCATCTAGGTCAAAGTCAAAGATTGATATATTTTCTTTTATCCTTCCTGGATTTGTTGACTTAACTAGGACCATGGTTCCCCTTTCTATGTTCCATTTTAAAGCGATTTGAGCAGGAGTTTTACCGTACTTATCCCCTATTTCTCTTAGGATTTTTTCATCAAGAAGGTTTGATTTTCCTTGGGAAAGTGGACCCCAAGCCTGGTGAAGAATGTCATTTGTCTTTAAAAACTCGTGAGTTTTCTTATCCTGTAGGTAAAGATGACTTTCTAGCTGGTCTAAGACTGGCTTTTCTCCAATATTTACAAGCTCTGTCATCTGATCTATGGTAAAATTACAAACACCTAAAGATTTTACTAGTCCCTGGTCTTTGTAGTCGCAAAAAACCTTCCAAGCCTTGTCAAAATCTTTTCCGTACCAATGAAGAAGGATTATATCAATATAGCCAAGGTCAAGGTTATCAAGGGATTCATCTAAGCTTTTTTTGCAAGCATCAGTATCAAAAGAAGATGGCCATACCTTTGTTGCGACTTTAAAGTCTTCTCTTTTAAGACCTGCCTGGCTTAGATATTTTCCTAAAATCTTTTCATTTTCGTAATATTTTGCAGTATCAAAATACCTATAACCCTTATCTACCGCCTCTCCTATGGCAACTTCCATATCACTTTCTTCTGTGATTTTATAGGTCCCAAATCCTAGGGCAGGGACTTCTATACCATTATTTAACTTAAAATATTTCATAATACCTCTTTAAGATTTCATTTTTTTATAGATTTTCTTAGCTTCATCTTGCTCTTCTTCTACAATCTTTATCGATGCCCTATCAATTGTTCTATTTGTTACAGATAAGATAGTAAAAATACATCCACAAACTTTTACCCTCAATTGGTCTTTATTATTATCTTCTGGAATAAACTCAAGGTTTTCAATAATAAGGCCAGATATTGTCTCATGATTATTAGAAAACAAAAATGTTCCTATCTCACTATTTACATCATCAATATCCATAGATCCTTCAACAATGTATTCCTTATCGGATATTTTCTTAATTAAAGTCTCAGCTCTATCATACTCATCCTCTATTTCTCCAACAATTTCTTCAACAATATCCTCCATGGTCACCATGCCTGATAAACCACCATATTCATCAATTAGAATTGCCATATAATTTTTCATCTCCTGAAACTCCTTAAGCAAGATATCTATCTTTTTAGTTTCAGGTACAAAATATGCTTCTTTGATACAATTATCAAGGTTTATAAATTTATAATCATTAGCAGCATATTCTTTGAACAAATCCTTCACATTGACAACACCTAGAATCGTATCTTGATTTTCCTTAAAAACTGGAATCCTTGAATAACCTTGATTAAGAATCTCATCAATTTTTGATTCGTCAAATTCATCATAGTCTATCATATAAATAGATGTTCTTGGTGTCATTATTTCTTCTGCTAAAGTATCATCAAAATCCATTATATTTACTATCATTTCTTCACCAGAATCATTTATCACACCCTGTTGACTAGAAACTCTAATATAGCTTTTTAGCTCTTCTTCAGATATTCTCTCCTCAACTTCTTCTGAATAATTTCCAGTAAGTTTTAAAACTCCAACAGTTGATAGGGATAAGAGCTTTACAAAGGGGCTAAATATTTTAGAACTAAAATCGATAATCTTAGCAGAAGAAAGAGCAACCTTCTCTGAATTAGTAAGGGCAATTCTCTTTGGTACCAGTTCACCAAAAACAAGGGTGATATAAGATAAGACTATGGTTATAAGTATAAAGGATATAGTATCTCCGTATGGTATACTGTAGTTTTCTAGAAACTCTCCTATTGGCTTAGAAAAGCTTGTTGCAGCAGAACCAGATGAGAAAAATCCTGCAAGGGTTATAGCAACTTGGATTGTAGATGAAAACCTTGTCTGATCTTTCGATATGTTTAAAATCATATCAGCTCTCTTGTTGCCATTTTCGCTTAGTTCTTTTATTTTGCTTGAATTTGCCGATACCATTGCCATCTCAGCTGATGCAAAAAAAGCATTAACTGCTGTAAGGGCTATTATAAGTAAGATATTCGGCCATAAACTTCCATCTTCCATAGGTCCTCCTTATGTATATATTATTATCCAATATACCTTATTTATAAAAATATGTTATAATAATCTTATGAAAACAGTATTAATAACTGGCTCTTCTAGGGGAATTGGGGCAGCTACCTGTAGAAGACTTGCCGAAAATTATAAAATCGTAATAAACTATAACAATTCAAAGGCCGAAGCCCTTCTTCTCCTTGATGAGATTAGGAAAGTAAATCCTATGTCTCTTGCTATCAAGGCTGATGTGTCAAAGGAAGATGAGGTTGACTATTTATTTGATACTATAGAAAAAAACTTTGGCTCTGTTGATATCTTAATTAATAACGCAGGAAAATCTTACGTCGGTCTTATCCAAGACATGGAATTTGACAAATGGCAGGAGATAATAAATACAAACTTAAGCTCAGTTTTTCTTACTTCAAAAAGAGCCATCGGTCCAATGATAAGTCAAAAATATGGAGTTATTATAAATATGTCCTCAATCTGGGGAAGAGAGGGAGCAGCCCTTGAAGCTTGCTATTCAGCTACAAAAGGTGCTATTAATTCCTTTACCAAGGCTCTTTCAAAAGAGCTTAGCCCATCAAATATCAGGGTCAATGCCATAGCACCTGGAGTTGTCCTTACAGATATGATGAAAGAAGATTTTGGCAAAAGGGAGCTTGACCTAATCAAAGAAGATATAGGCCTAGGCCGCTTAGCAGATCCAAAAGAAATTGCAGACCTAGTTGCTTTTCTAGTCTCAGATGAGGCTTCTTATATAACAGGGTCAATAATAGACATTAATGGTGGATTTTATTAGATTTTAAAGCAAAAACGAGTGGACAAATTTCACTCGTTTTAATAAGGCTTTATTTTAGATTTTTTTTATAAGACTATAAAGACTAAGGTCTGTTTTGCCTTTCGCATTTAGTTTTTCTTGCCAATCAGAAGCTTCAATTGCATCTAAATATTGGCACAAAAGTGCTCCAGATTCGTAAACAATCTTCTCTCCCAAAATGCTTTGATCAACTTCACCCTTCTTTATGGTTGGAACAATATCCACAAAGTCAACATCCTTGGTATTATCAAAATACAATATACCATAGTCATAACCAATAATTTTGCTTGCCTTTATGGATACATAATTTGCAGCTCTTTCCATTGTCTCTTCAAAAATCTCCGCTTCAATCTTCTCCTTATCAGTATTTTCAAATCTTTCGTCCATGACTTTTAAATAATCTTTTCCCAAAGATAAGAGAGTATCTTTGTCGGCTTTATCATCTATTGCTTCTTTGATTTTGCTTAGAATCTGATATTCTTTGTCAAGCAAATCAAGCTCTTTACCATCGTAGGACAAGCCTCTAAATGTGATATTATCCCAATCGCTCTGCATATAATAATGCAAAGCTTCATGGCTTAAGAAGGGCAAAAAGTGATATGAGGTAAATTTCTTATCTATAGATTCTTCATCGTATTTTACATAAAAGATATTTTCTTTTCCTAAAATATTATAGTTTTTATCTTTTTCATTAAAATTTCCTATAGCAAATTGGAGTTTTTTA
>NZ_CALGYW010000140.1 GCF_937934665.1 uncultured Anaerococcus sp. | reverse complement strand
TTCGGCAAAGACCATGCAGAAATTGACTGCTTTAAAAATGCCAAAGAAGACGTAAGGGGCGCAACGATGTTTGTAAACCTAGAGCCGTGTTCTCATTTTGGCAAAAATCCACCTTGTGTAGATGAGGTTATAAGACAAGGAGTAAAAAAAGTTGTTATTTCAAACCTTGATACCAATCCCAAGGTAGATAGCATAAAAAAGATGCAGGATGCTGGTATAGAAGTTATTACAGGTGTCCTTGAAGAGGAGGGAAGGCTTTTAAATGAAAAGTTTTTCTTCAATATGAAATATAAGAGACCCCTTATAAGTCTCAAATATGCCATGAGTCTTGATGGAAAGATTGCAAGTAAGGACTATGACTCAAAATGGATTAGTGGAGAAGAGTCAAGGGGATTTGTTCATAAGCTAAGAAATGACTACGATGCTATCCTTATTGGCAAAAATACCCTCATAAAAGATAAGGCAAGACTTAATTGTAGGCTTGATGGTGGGGTTGATCCAGTAAGAATAATTGTAGCAAATGATTTAGATTTTGATAAGGACCTTGAAATTTTTAATCTTGACTTAGACAAAGATACCTTCATTGCTACATCGAATGATAAGGACATAGATATTAATGCTAAAATCATACGCTGCAATGAAAAAAACGGTCAAGTAGACCTAAATGACTTAGTAAGTAAGCTTTATGAGATGAATATATCATCAATCCTTGTTGAAGGTGGGTCTATGATAAACACAAGTTTTCTTGAAAATGACCTGGTTGATAAGATTTATGAATTTATAGCACCCATAGTTGTAGGAGGAGTTAATTCTAGATCTGCTTTTATGGGTGAAGGAGTAAGTGAAATTAAAGATGCCAAGCAGTTTGAAATAAGAAGTGTTAAGAGCTTTGGCAAAGATATTATGATTGAGGTTTCTAATGTTTACAGGAATATCAACTGAACAGGGCAAGGTTACTGAATTTAGGCAAAAATCAGACCACGTAGAGATAAAAATTTCTTGCAAAACAGTTTTAGAAGACTTAAAACTAGGCGACTCTATAATGACTGATGGGGTTTGCCTTACAGTTAAGGAATTTGGCCACGATTATTACAAGGCAGACCTTATGAAAGAAAGTCTTGATAAAACCAAGTTTGATTCAAGTACCCTAGGTAAGGATGTAAATCTTGAAAGAGCTTTGAGATTTTCTGACAGACTTGACGGCCACATAGTCCAAGGCCATGTGGATGGAGTTGGCAAACTTATTGGCATAAACAAAAATGTCTATAGGTTTAAAACTTCTAGGGACCTTTGCAAGTATATAGTAAATAAAGGTTCGGTTTGCCTAGATGGGATATCTCTTACAGTATCAAAAGAAAGCTCAGATACCTTTGAGGTTTCCCTCATACCGGAAACAATAGCCCATACAAATTTTAAACACAAAAAAATAGGTGACCTGGTTAATATAGAAACAGATATCCTAGGCCGCTTTGTTGAAAAATTATATATCAATGATAAGAAGGAGGATTTAGGGTCTCTTTTAGGCCTTAACTAGTATGACAAATATAGAAAAAGCTATAGAAGCTATAAAAAATGACGAATTAATTATAGTAACAGATGATGAATCAAGAGAAAATGAAGGTGACTTTATCTGCGCAGGTGAAAATGTCACAGGCCAGATGATAAATATTATGGCCAAATACGGTAGAGGCCTAATTTGTACTCCTATAAGTAAGGAAGTTGCCGATAATATAAATCTTCCTTTGATGGTAACAAACAATACTGATAACCACGAAACAGCCTTTACTGTTTCTGTAGATCATGTAAATACAACTACCGGTATTTCTGCTTTCGAAAGAGCTGAAACTATAAGAGAAATGGTAAATCCTACTTCAAAACCAGCTGATTTTAGAAGACCAGGCCATGTTTTTCCTCTTATAGCAAAAGATGGTGGTGTCCTTGTTAGAGATGGTCATACTGAGGCTACAGTAGACTTAATGAAGCTTTCTGGCAAAAAAGAAATAGGTCTTTGCTGCGAAATCATGGCAGAAGACGGCCATATGATGAGGGGTGATGACTTAGTTAAACTTGCTGATAAACTAGGCCTTGTAATGACAAGTGTAGCAGAAATTCAAGATTATATAAGAGAAAATAAGGCCCCAGAACTAGAAATGACAAAGCCTGTAAAACTTCCTTCCGATTATGGCGAATTTACAGCATTTGGCTTTATAGATCCTGAAAATGGAAAAGAACACATAGCCCTAACCAAGGGAGATATTAAGGGAGAAAATATACTTACAAGAATCCACTCAGAATGCCTAACAGGAGATGTGCTCGGTTCTAAAAGATGTGACTGTGGTGACCAACTTCACAAGGCGCTTAGAAAAATAGAAGAAAATGGAGAAGGTATTCTACTTTATATGCGTCAAGAAGGCCGTGGTATAGGTTTGTTTAACAAACTTAAGGCCTATAAACTCCAAGAAGAAGGTTACGACACAGTAGATGCCAATAGGGAACTTGGTTTTCCAGACGATATGAGAGACTATAGGGTTGCTTGTGAAATTTTGAAAAAATTAGGAGTTAAATCAGTTAATCTAATGACTAATAATCCTGATAAGGTTGAGCAAGTTGAAAAGTATGGACTTAAGGTAAATGAAAGAAAAGCTCTTGAAATAAAATCAAATGATATTGACAGAAATTACCTCAACGTAAAAGCAGTTAGAATGGGTCACAAATTAGGAGAATTTAAGGAGAATAAGTTATGCGTGAATACAGTGCAAATTTAGTTTCAAATGGTAAAAAATATGCTATAGTAGTGGCAAGATTTAACCACTTCATAACAGATAGACTAGTAGAAGGATGCCTAGATACCCTAAAAAGACACGAAGTTAAGGATGAAGAGATTTCTATAATAAGGGTGCCAGGAGCCTTTGAAATCCCACTAGCAGCTAAAAAACTAGCAAAAAAAGACGATGTAGATGCAGTAATCTGCCTAGGAGCAGTTATTAGAGGAGATACACCTCATTTTGACTACGTTTGTGCAGAAGTATCAAAGGGTGTGGCTCAGGTAGGTCTAGCAAGTGAAAAACCAGTTATCTTTGGTGTAGTAACCACAGATAATATCGACCAAGCTGTCCAAAGAGCGGGTGTAAAGTCAGGCAATAAGGGAGCAGAAGCTGCTATGTCTGCAATAGAAATGGCAAACCTAGTTGACCTTCTATGATCCTAGTATTTGATTTTGACGGAACAATCCATAATACAGAAATAGCTTACAAAAAAGCTATAACGGAAAGTCTTGGTGAATTAAACTTATCTATAGACGATTTTGACTTTAAATCCTTTATAGGCATGGGCCCTAAAGAAGTTTGGGATCTAATATTAAAAGATGACTCTGATAAAACTCCTTATATAGAAAAAAATGGCGACAGGATTATAAAATACATGAAAGAAGAAGGAGAACTTTTTGAGGGAGCCTATGACACTCTTGGATATCTAAAAGATAAGTATGACTTATATGTTTTATCTAAGTGTAGGAGTCTTTATATGGAAGCTGCCAGAGAAAAGTTTGGCCTAGATAAGTATTTTACAAAGTACTTTGTTGGTGAAGACTACAATTTTTTAGAAAAGTATAAAATCCTAAGAGAAGAAATAAAAGACGACTATATAATGATAGGCGACCGTAGGGAAGATATGGAAGCAGGTCTTAAAAATAAGCAAAAAACTATTTTTGCAAGCTACGGTTACGGAGGTCTTTCTGAGGGAGAGGGTGTAGATATAAAAATATCATCCATAAAAGACTTAAAAGAAATATTATAAGAAATAAAAAGTGGTGGGGTAGATAGGAGTCTACACCGCCACTTTTGTGCTTACTTTTTAATTATTTTTTATTAATTTCTCTTATCTAAATCTAATTAAGCAGTATGGATTGATTTAACTTCTAGGTATTCCATAAGGCCAAAGATTCCGCCTTCTCTGCCAACGCCTGATTGCTTATAGCCACCAAAAGGTAGTTCAGGGCTGCCTCCATTTGAGTTTAGGTAGACATCTCCTGCCTTAATCTCGTAGGCTATTTCTTCTGCATCACTAGGATTTCCAAAGACTGCTGAAGATAGGCCAAAGTCAACTGCATTGGCAACTTCTATGGCTTCTTTCTTATCTTTTACTTTTATGATAGATACTACAGGTCCAAAGATTTCCTTATCGTGGATAGCCATACCTGGCTTAACATCTGTAAAGATGACAGGTTTTACATAATAACCAACCTCACTTGCCTCTGGCACTTCTCCTTTAAGAAGATTTGCACCTTCCTTGATACCTTCTTCTATAAAGCCCTTAACCCTGTTAAATTGCTTTTTGCCAGCAAGAGTTCCCACAACGGTTTTTTCGTCATTAGGGTCTCCTACTGGATAATTATCGTATTGGGCTTTAAATTCATCTAAAACATCATCGTAAATGTCTTCTGTTATTATTACTCTTGATAGGCAGGAGCATGTTTGTCCCACGTTTAGGTAAACCCTATTTAAAACTTGTTTTACACCCATCTTTATATCTGCTCCCTTAACAAAGACAGCTGGAGACTTACCACCTAGCTCAAGGACAACTTTTTTAGCTGTATCCATGGCGTGTTTGGCTGATGAAGACCCACCAGCAAGAGATCCTGTGTAGGATACCATAGCAACTTTAGGGTGAGAGTTTAAAACATCACCGACTTCGGCGCCAGAGCCTGTTATAAGGTTAAATACACCCTTAGGAAGACCTATTTCATCAAAGGCCTTGGCTACAAAGTAGGCTGTAAGTGGGGTGTCTGAAGCTGGTTTTTGGACAACTGGACAACCCATTAATAAGGCTGGTATAACTTTCATGATTATCTGACCAAGAGGATAATTCCAAGGGGTAAGACTTGCTACAACACCGATTGGCTCACGTCTAACATAGCCTCCGTCCATATCTATTCTATAGTTAATTTTCCTAGCTTGGTCAATGAAAACATCTATTCTTTGCATTTGCTTATCAAACTGACCAGGTTTTGCGATTCTAATTGGTACTCCAAGTTCTAGTTTTATAGTTTCCATAACCTCGTCTTGGTTTTTTATCATCCATTCTTTAAACTTTTCTATATAGGAAATTCTTTCTTCAAGGCTTGTCCTAGAAAAAGTTTTAAAAGCCTCATAGGC
The DNA here is from genome assembly GCF_937934665.1 of uncultured Anaerococcus sp. Lineage (GTDB taxonomy): Bacteria > Bacillota > Clostridia > Tissierellales > Peptoniphilaceae > Anaerococcus. The sequence continues at coordinate 7,912 of NZ_CALGYW010000140.1, read as the reverse complement.
TGCTTGGGCTGCTTGGTTTATTTCCTCTTCGGTAGCCTTAGGAACTTTTGCTAAGATTTCTCCACTAGCAGGATTTTCAACCTCTATCCATTTATTTGATTTACTTGTTAAATATTGTCCATTTATATATAATTTTTCAGTGTTTAGTTTTTCAAAATTCATATTATTCTCTCCTTTTATAAATTTTTACCCAAATTTTCTCTTAAATATCAATAGGGTATAATATATAAAAAAAGAATTTAAAAATGATAGATTTAAAAGGAGACATAGATGAAATACTTTGGTACAGATGGATTTAGGGGAGAAGCCAATAAAGGCCTAAATGTTTACCATGCTTTTAAAATTGGCAGATTTATCGGTAATTATTTTTCAAAAAAGAATGGGGGTACAGGAAAAATCCTCATAGGTAAGGATACTAGGAGGTCATCATATATGTTTGAAGATGCTCTTTCAGCTGGTATTACCTCATCAGGATCAAATGCCCACCTATTGCACGTTACACCAACTCCTTCAGTTTCATATATAACAAGGACAGAAGACTTTGACTGTGGGATTATGATTACAGCCAGCCACAATCCTTACTGTGATAATGGTATAAAGATTATAAATAAAAATGGCGAAAAAATGGAAGATGAATTCCTATATAAACTTGAAGAATATATTGATAGCGACATCGAAGATATTGACCTTAGCACAGGAGAAGATATAGGCAGGACAGTTGACTATATAGGTGGAAGAAATAGGTACATAGCTTATCTAATTCAAACTGTGACTAAGTCTTTTGAAGGAATAAGAGTAGGTCTCGACTGTGCAAATGGTGCTGCTTTTACTATAGCTAAACCAGTTTATGATGCTCTAGGAGCAGATACATTTGTAATAAATGCTGATCCAAGTGGCTATAATATCAATAAGGATGCAGGCTCTACCCACATAGAGGGTCTTCAAAAATATGTGGTTGAAAATAAGCTTGACCTAGGTTTTGCCTTTGACGGTGATAGCGATAGGTGTCTTGCAGTTGATAATGAGGGCAATGTCTTAGATGGAGATTCTATCCTTTATATACTAGCAAATTACTTGAAAAAAGAAAATGCCCTTGAGTCAAACTCTGTAGTTACAACTGTAATGTCAAATATAGGTCTTTACAAGGCTTTTGATGAGCTAGGCATTGACTATGAAAAAACAGATGTTGGCGATAAAAATGTCCACGATAGGATGTATGAAAAAGATATAGAACTTGGTGGAGAGCAATCAGGTCATATTATCATAAAGAAGTTTGCCAATACTGGAGATGGAATACTTACTTCACTAAAAATAATGGAAGCTATGATTGAGGCTAAGTCAGACTTAAAAAGTCTTGTCCGTGACCTAAAAATCTACCCACAAGTATTAATAAATGTGAGGGTCAAGGATAAAAATACTGTTTTAGATAATGAAAATGTGAAAGCAAGTGTTGAAAAAATTGAAAATGATCTTAAAGATACAGGTAGGGTTCTTGTACGTAAATCTGGCACAGAACCACTTATAAGGGTAATGGTAGAAGCTGAGACCGAGGAGGTTGCAAATCAATCTGCTATGGAAATTGTAAATACCATTAAAGAAAATGGCCTTGACCTTGATTAAAGATACTAAGAGCGGAAGAGAGATAGATATAAGAGAAAGCTTCCTTATAGTAAATAAGAGAGTCTATGCGCAGGAATCCTATGTAGTCTTTGATACATCAAAACTAGAAGATTACCCTCCAGTTGTCTATTATGATAGGGAGGATAAGTACCTTGGAAGGTTTGAAGAAGAAGGCCTATATGAATTTCCCGATATAGAAGATGTCCTTCTTTCCTATAGCGACTATTGTTTTTCTAACCATGATTTAGATGAGCTTAGAAAATTACTTGTAAGAAAAAGAGAAGAATTTGTAAAAAAACTTCTAAAATAAGCTTATAAGTGTTGACAAGAATAGATTTAGCTGGTAATATAAATTATTGTATGGAAGTATCCGTATAGACAAATAGGAGGTGTTTTATGAGAGTTAAAGTAAAATTAGAATGCACAGAATGCAAAAACAGAAACTATGATACAACAAAAAACAAAACAAATCATAGCGAGAGAATTGAGCTTAAAAAATACTGCCCATTCTGCAAAAAACACACAGTTCATAAAGAAACAAGGTAGGAGAGACAATGGCTAAGAAAAAAGATTCTTTCTTCTCTGGAATTAGTAAAGAATTCAAAAAGGTCCAATGGCCTGATAAGAAGACTACTCTAGAGTATACTTTATTAGTAATTGCCATCAGTGCAGCTACAGCAGTAGCAATCTGGGGCCTTGATAAGATCTTCCATTTCCTACTTTCGACAATACTGTAGGTGAATGATGACAGATTCTTTAAACTTTGATCCTAATAAAGAAGAAGAAAAAGAAGCTTTATTAACCGAGATTGAAAAAAATGCTAGATGGTATGTAGTTCACACTTATACAGGCTATGAAAACAGGGTTGCAGATAAGATCCAAATGATGATCGACAACGAGCAAAACCCAGACATAGTAGATGTGACTGTACCAACAGAAGAGTATGTCGAGGTTAAAAATGACGAAAAGAAAGTAAAGACTAGAAAATTATTTCCTGGCTATGTAATGGTCAAAATGAACGTTACAAGCAAGTCTTGGTATATAATAAGAAACACCCAAGGTGTTACAGGTTTTGTAGGTCCTGATGGGGACCCAGTTCCATTAACCAAAGCTGAAGTAAGAAAGTTTGGCGTTAAGGAAAAAGAACCAGTATTTAATATCAATGTAAAACCAGGTGATAACGTAAATATCATTGCAGGTCCTTTCAAAGACTTTGTTGCAAAAATTGAAGAAGTCGATAAAGAAAAAGGCGTTTTAAAAGCATATGTAGATATGTTTGGTCGTGATACACTAATCGACCTAGAATACAGTGATATAGAAGAAATTTAGTACTGTCTAAACAGTGGGAGGGTAAAACCCGAATCACCACAAGGAGGTAAATTATGGCAGAAAAAGATATACAAGCGATAGTAAAACTACAAGTACCAGCAGGAGCTGCATCACCAGCACCACCAGTAGGAACCGCTCTAGGTCCTCACGGAATTAACATCATGGAATTCGTTCAAGCATTTAATGCTAAGACAGCTGACCAAGCTGGAATGATTATACCGGTTGAAATGACTATTTATGCGGATAGGACATTCACATTTATAACAAAAACACCACCAGCACCAGTATTAATCAAAAAAGCTATCAACCTAGCTAAGGGTTCAGGTGAACCAAACAAAAATAAGGTTGGTTCTATCAAGAGAAGCCAACTTGAAGAAATTGCTAAGACAAAGATGCAAGATCTTAACGCTGCAAGCTTAGAAGCTGCAGTAAGCATGATAGCAGGAACAGCAAGAAGTATGGGAGTCACTGTAGAAGATTAGTGGGAGGGTTTACCCGATTACCACAGGAGGTATTAAATGGCTAAAAGAGGAAAGAAATATATAGAATCAAAAGCTTCATATGATTCTACAAAGGAATATGAATTAAACGAAGCACTTGAAATAGTTGAAAAATCTGCAAAGGCAAAATTTGACGAAACTGTTGAACTTCACTTTAACCTAGGTGTAGACAGCAGACACGCTGACCAACAAGTTAGAGGAACAGTTATTTTGCCACACGGTACAGGTAGAGTACAAAGAGTACTAGCTTTCGTAAAAGACGACAGAATAGATGAAGCATTACAAGCCGGTGCAGACTTCGCTGGTAATGAAGAATATGCAGAAAAAATCCAAAAAGATGGTTGGTTAGACTTTGACGTAGTTATAGCTACACCAGATATGATGGCTACAGTAGGTAGACTTGGTAGGGTACTTGGACCACAAGGCCTAATGCCAAACCCAAAAACTGGTACAGTAACAAACGACGTTAAACAAGCTATCGAAGAAATCAAAGCAGGTAAGGTTGAGTATAGAACAGATAAGGCTAACTTAATCCATGTACCAGCAGGTAAGGTATCTTTCGGAGTTGAAAAACTAGCTGACAACATCAAAGCCCTAGTAAGAGAAGTTGTTAAGGCAAGACCAGCAGCTGCTAAGGGTAAATATATCAAATCAATCACCGTTGCATCAACAATGGGACCTGGTGTAAAATTACAAGCAGGTAAGGCTAGCGAATTAGTAGAAACAAAATAATTTGCAATTTCTATAGATTGATTGTATAATATAAAAGTCAAATAAACAGGCTACCAAAGACTACGCAGACAGTAATGTTTAATAATTGCGTATAGGTGGGAGAATTTTACTACATCCCCACCGATGTAGGCACTATTAGAGTGTCTACATAAAGTGGGGTTTTTATATACCTACCATTAGCCTTAGGAGGTGAAAAAGTGAGCGAAAAAGTTATAGCAGCTAAACAGTTAATAGTTAACGAAATCAAAGAAAAAATCGAAGGTTCACAATCAGTGACACTTGTAGGTTTTAACGGTATGGACGTAAAGGAAATCACTGATTTACGTAACAAATTTAGAGAAAAAGACGCTGAATACAAAGTTTACAAAAATACCATGATGAGATTTGCTTTTGAGGAACTTGGTTATGATGATTTAATCGAAGACCTAAAAGGATCAAACGCTCTAGTATTTTCTAAACATGATTTAGTAGACGGTCCAAAGATCGCAGTTGACTACAGAAAAGAAGACGAAGCAAACGAAGAAAAATTAGTTTTAAAATCAGGTATTGTTGAAGGTAACTACCAAAATAGCGAACAAATGATGGCGATAGCTACATTACCAGCTACAGAAGTATTACACTCAATGCTTGCAAATGTATTACAAGCACCAATTAGAACTCTTGCAGGAGATCTTAATAACGCAATATCTAAACTTGCAATCGCCCTTAATGAAGTGGCAAACAAAAAAGAAAACGAAGCAGCATAAGAAAATAATATTAAAATTTAAAGGAGAATTAAAATGGCATCAGAAAAAGTAACAAACCTATTAGAAGAAATCAAAGAACTTACAGTTCTTGAACTTTCAGAACTAGTTAAAGCAATCGAAGAAGAATTTGACGTATCAGCTCAAGCAGCAGTAGCGGCAGTAGCTCCAGCAGCAGGCGGAGATGCAGCAGCAGGAGCAGCTGAAAAATCAGAATTTGACGTAGTTCTTAAATCAGCTGGTCAATCAAAAATCAACGTAATCAAAGTTGTTAAAGATGCAGCTGGTCTTGGACTAAAAGAAGCTAAGGCTCTAGTTGACGGAGCTCCAGCTAACGTTGTTGAAGGTGTAGCTAAAGATAAGGCTGAAGAAGTAAAAGCAGCTCTAGAAGAAGCAGGCGCTGAAGTAGAATTAGCATAATAACTTACTAGGTTTACCTAGTCAAACCTCCCGGTATAGCTGGGAGGTTTTTATTTTTTTAAGTTTAGCTATAAAATATATAAAAATCCCGTATAATATTAGTATTTAAGATAGGATTATATAGGGGTAGTTTTATGGCTAAGCAATATACAAAAAACCTAATAAAAGAAGAATTTATAAAGCTTTTGGAAGAAAAAAGTTTCAACTTGATAACAATCTCAGAGATAGCAAATAAGTGTGAGATAAATAGAAACACTTTTTATTACCACTATGAAGATATTTATACCTTGGTAAAAGAGGTACTTGCTGATGAAATAAAAAAAGTAGATCAAGAGTTTGATTCTTCATCTTCTTGGGAGAAGAGTTTGATAACTGCATCTTCCTTTTTTCTAGAAAATAAAAAGGCGGCTCAAAACCTTTTTAAATCTATAGATAAAAAAGATACTGATGCTTATCTCTATAAAATTTGCGAGTCTGTAATGAGTAAATACATAGAAAATGAATGTCTTTTAAAAAATATAGAAGCTACAGAAGAAGATAAGGCCTTGGTTACAAATTTTTATAGGATAGCCTTGGTGGGACTCTTAGATAAGTGGGTCTTAGACGGTATGGACAAGTCTCCAGATGATTTTATCTATAGACTTGGAAAACTTTTTGATGGAAATATTGAAAGATCCTTAAGAATTAGTGAAAGTCTAAGCAAGGAAGATCCCTTTTCAAATAATTATTAAATTAATTTTCTCTTAACTAATCGAAATACTTATATTATCAAAAAATGTAAGAAATTGCTACATTATTATTAAAATCATTATATTTTGAGCGATAGAAATAATACAAATAAAACTGAGGTGTTTTAATTTAAGTATAACTTTATGGTCGGATTTTGATTTTGATAATCAGTCTCAATCATTGACAAATAGGCGTTTTAACGTATATTATTTATTAGAAAGGCATGGGGTTATATGTACGACTTAATAGAAAATTTAAAGGATGAAGACCAAGATAAAAGGTTAAGTGAACTTAAAAACATTCTTAAAGATAAAAAAATTAGAATATCTTACAAAAGGCTATTAATTTTGGATTATTTAATAACCCATCCTATCCATCCAACAGCAGAAAAGATTTTCAATGACCTTATGGAAAAGGACCCAGTTATTAGTCAGGCTACAGTTTATAATAGTTTAAACCTATTTGTTAAACACAATTTAGTAAAAGAGCTTGATTTTAATATGACATCAAAAAGATATGAATTTAAAAGGTCTAGTCATGGTCACTTTATTTGCGAATCTTGTGGCAGTATAAAAGATTTGGAAATAGTTGATATTGAAAAACCTGATATGCTAGAGGATTATACTATAGATACTATTGAAGTAATATACAGGGGGATATGCCCTGATTGTAAGTAATAAATTTAGCGTTTTCAAACGCTTTTTTTATTTGTAAAAAGGAGGAAGAATGAAAAAAATAATATCATACCTACCAGGCCTAGCTTTGGCCTTATTAATTGCATTTGCAGCTCAATTTATAGAAAATATTTTACCTATGCACGTTATTGGTGGGTCAGTCATAGCTCTATTTATCGGTATGTTCTTAAACACAGTACTTGATACGGAAGGTGCTTTAAGTCCAGGGATAAAATTTACATCAAAAAGGCTTCTTAAATTCGCAATTATTCTTTTTGGAGCAAGCCTTAATATTAGTATAGTGTTAAATGTTGGGAGATTATCCCTTTATGTAATGATTTTTACCCTTCTAACTTGTTTTGGTGGGGGATATTTTATAGGAAAAAAACTTGGCCTGAATTGGAAGATGAGTAACCTTATTTCAGCAGGTACTGGTATTTGTGGAGGTTCTGCTATAGCAGCTATAGCTCCTGTGATAGAAGCAGAAGATACAGACATAGCCTATGCCATGAGTGCAACATTTTTATTTGATATGCTAATGATAATTGCCTTCCCACTTATGGGCAAAGCCTTAGGATTGTCAGATATGGCCTATGGATTATGGACAGGAACTGCTGTAAATGATACTTCTAGTGTAGTTGCGGCAGGCTTTGCCTATTCAGATGCTGCAGGTGACTTTGCTACTATGGTTAAGTTAACGAGAACGCTTTCTATTATTCCGGTAGTTTTAATTTTTAGGATGATCCACCATAGGATTGAGGTAAAAAAAGTAGGTCATGAATATGTAGAAAAGAAGTTTTCTATATTTTCTATAGTTCCATTTTTTATCCTAGGTTTTTTAGCGATGGTTATGCTAAATTCTTTAGGCTTTATATCAGAAGATCTATCCTTAAACCTTAAGAGCATTTCTAAATTTCTAATGGTTGCAGCTCTTGCGGCTATTGGTCTAAATACCAAGTATAGAGACATGAAAAAATCCGGTATCAATCCAATGGTTCACGGTTTTATAATATCCTTATTGGTAGTAATAGTATCTATAGTAGTAATATACTTTATGGATCTAATATAAAAATAAAAGCAGGTAAATTTTAAACTTACCTGCTTTTAAAAGGTTCTATAATAAATCGTGTTGGTAGAAGTAAATGATACTTCTGTCAGCACGATT
>NZ_CALGYW010000139.1 GCF_937934665.1 uncultured Anaerococcus sp. | reverse complement strand
AAAGAACTTTATGATGAAAAGAATAAGCTTATAGAAAGATTTGAAAAATTTGACCTTTCAGATGAAGAAGTCCAAAGAGAAAAAGAGCTTATTAACTATCAAATTGAAGATATTAGTGAGATAGACCTTGATACTATAGATGAAGAGGCCATAGATAGAGAGTATAAAAAACTTAATAATGTAACAGAGATTAAAGAGTCTATGGAAAAAATGACAGAACTTATATCTTCTATGGATTATGATTCTCTAACAGTCACTAGGCTCTTATCAGAAGTAGACTATGAGCTATCAAAATATTCTGACTATGATGAGTATACCAAAGACCTATATGAAAGACTTACCAATATATCCGATGAAGTTGATGAATTTTATAGAGATTTGGATACCTATAAACAAGGGCTTGATCAAGATCCAGAAAGACTATATCAGCTGGAGATGCTAACACAAAAGATTTTTGATCTTAAAAGAAAGTACGGCAACTCCATTGATGATATTAAAACTTATTATGAATCTATACTTAAAAGACTTGACGAGCTTGATGAGCTTACAGACTTAAAGACTAATATAAATGAAAAGATAGCAGATCTTGACAAAAAGCTTTATGCGAAAAGTAAGGCCTTGCATGAAATAAGAGTAAAGAAAAGTAAGCTACTTGAAGAAGAGATAAAAAATGAAATCCAGTCATTAAATATAGTAAACGGTAAATTTAAAATTTCCTTTAAGGAAAGTCCTAAGCCTGGGCCAAAAGGTTTTGATGATTTAGATTTTTTAATTAGGACAAACAAGGGTGAAGATTTAAAAAGTCTTTCAAAAACTGCTTCGGGAGGAGAAATTTCAAGAATTATGCTCTCCTTCAAAAATGTTTTTGCAGACTATGATGATATAGATACCTTGATTTTTGATGAAATAGATGCTGGTATATCTGGTAGGACTGCTCAGATAGTTGGGGAGAAAATCCTAGACTTATCCCAAAGACGACAAGTCATATCTGTAAGTCACCTACCACAAATAGCCACCCTATCAAATAATCATATCCTAATATCGAAAAAAGACCTTGATAAGTATACCATAAGCGAACAAGAAAGCCTTAGTGGTAAAAAGAGAATAGACGAAATAGCCAGGCTAATTGGAGGAGTAGATATTACTCCAACAACTATAAAATCAGCCAAAGAAATGCTAGAAATGGCGGAGGAGTTAAAGCATGAATAAGAATATGGATTCTTATGAGACAACAATTAAATCTGAACAAATATACGACGGTAAAATTTTAAGTTTAAAGGTTGATACTGTAGAATTACCAGACAAAAAATATTCTAAAAGAGAAATTGTAGAACATAAAAAAGGTGTTGGTATAATAGCTTTTGATGGAGAAGATTCTTTATACTTGGTAAGACAATACAGGAAAGCTATAGATACCTATACTCTAGAAATACCTGCAGGTCTTGTAGACGCCAATGAAGTGCCTATAGACGCTGCCAAAAGAGAATTACAAGAAGAAATAGGATTTTTCCCAGAAGATATAGAATATCTATTTGATATGCACTCATCTCCTGGCTTTACCAATGATAAGTTATCATTTTTCATAGCCAAGGACTTGAGAGAGTCAGAACTTGAACAAGATGAGGATGAATTTGTTGAAAGATTGTCCTATAAGATTGATGACTTGTTTAACATGGTTCAAAATGGGGAAATAACTGATGCAAAAACTATCATAGGCATAATGTATGCTATGAAGATTAGAAATGAAAACAATGAAGCTAAAGATTGATATAGAATCCTATACAGGTCCCTTTGATGTTTTACTAAGACTAATAGAAAAACAAAAACTTGATATCTATGATATAAATATAGAAGATATAACTGCTCCTTATCTCGAAGAAATTAGGAAAATGGATATACCCCTCGATGAGCTAAGTGAGTTTATTTACATATCTTCTATTTTGCTTGCAATAAAGTCAAACAAACTATTGCCTAGGGAAGAAGAGGATGACTTAGAAGAAGACTTGATTAAGTATTTGATAGAATATAAAAAGATTAAGTCAGTTCAAAAAGACTTTAAAAAGCTTGAGGAAGAAGGAAAAAAATACTTCTCCA
>NZ_CALGYW010000138.1 GCF_937934665.1 uncultured Anaerococcus sp. | reverse complement strand
TTTATAAGCAGATACAAGCCCACTCATCCCACCGCCGGCTATGACAACATCGTAATCAAACTCTTAATTCTTGATTTCAACTGGAATGTCTACTTTCTTTAAGGAGTCAACCTCCTCCTTAGAAGACCCTTCTTGAATGGCCTTGACAGCAGCAGATGTAATTGTTACTCCTGACACATTATCGACAGCTAGTGATTGGTTATCTACAATAGCTTGTGGAATTGTTTCATAAACCGGTTCAGCTATACCACTTGTTTCGTTTTCTTCACCGATTTCAATAGATTCGATCTTATCTTCGCTAAGCTTTACAATAACTTCGACATCACCATCGACACCCGTGGATGTAGCCTTGTATTCACCTTCTTTAAAGGTAATATCACTTATGCTATTGCCTTTTTCATCAGATCCTTCTTCAGTATGTACTGTAGTTTTATTCTCTTTTTTTGCTTCTTCTTGAGTATTACCACCATCATTTTGGCAAGATGTTAGTATAGAAGTGGCTAAAAGAACTAGTAAAAGTTTGTTTTTCATCATTCCTCCTTATTCATAACATTGATATAGTTGTAATTTTATAATTTATACTATATTTAGCAAATATATCTAAAAAAATATAAAAAAGACTCTTATTATATTTTCTATATATAAAGGAAGGAAAATAAAAGCAAGAAAAATTATAAAATCCCTTGATTAATGCTTATAGCCTAGTATACTTACTAGTAGGCCAAGTCAGGAGGTTTAACTTTCTTACTATATATAAGTCATTATAGGACTTTTAGCTTAAGAAAAAATACTTAAACCACTTGCCAAATGGCTATATATGTCGTATCATATATAAGTGCTTTGAAGTTAGATGTTGCTTATGTTTTAAGGCCAAAGACATAAGGAAACTCTGACAGAGCGAGCTTAGGGATGATCCTAAGCGATTTCCAAAAATAATCAAACGCCCGGATGAGCGTAAAAGAAAGAGAGAGGAAAATGGCTAATCAAAAGATAAGAATCAGACTTAGAGCTTACGATCACGAAGTTATCGATAGCTCAGCAGAAAAAATCGTAGAAGCAGTTAAAAGAAGCGGAGCAGAAGTAAGTGGACCAATTCCATTACCAACAGGAATCGAAAGAATAACAATTCTTAGAGCGGTTCACAAAGACAAAGATTCCAGAGAACAGTTTGAACAAAGAACTCACAAAAGACTTATCGACATCATTGGACCTAATGCTAAAACATTAGATGCTCTAAAGAAGTTAAACCTTCCAGCTGGTGTTGATATAGAGATTAAATTATAACTGTAATTAGGATGATTGACGGTTAATAGTTAATAAGGATTAACTAGATTGATCAATCCGCTGTAATTAAGGAGGACTCATGAAGAGTATATTTACAACAAAAGTAGGCATGACTCAAGTCATCGACGAAGATGGAGTTATTACTCCTGTTACTGTTCTAAAAGCTGACGAGAACGTAGTTGTTCAAGTTAAGACAAAAGACGTTGACGGATATAATGCTATCCAAGTAGGAACAGTTGACAAGAAAGAAAAGAATGTCAAAAAACCAATCAAAGGTCACTATGACAAAGCTGGCGTATCATACAAAAGATACCTAAGAGAGATTAACCTTGGTGATGAAGAAACAGAATTAAAAGCAGGTGATAACATCACAGTTGATATCTTTGAAGAAGGCGACCTAGTAGATGTTGTTGCTATCTCAAAGGGTAAAGGAACTCAAGGTGCTATCAAAAGATGGAACTACGGAAGAGGTCCAGCAAGCCACGGTTCAAAATCTCACAGAGTAGCAGGTGCAAGAGCTGCAGGTTCTGACCCAGCTAGAGTATTTAAAGGTAGAAAAGGTTCAGGAAAAATGGGACACGATCGTGTAACTATCCAAAACGTTAAGCTAGTAAAAGTTAACACAGAAGATAGCTACATCTTAGTAAAAGGCGGAGTACCAGGACCTAAAGGCGGACTTGTTGAAGTAAAACAAGCCGTTAAAAGCCTAGACTAAGGAGGAGAAAATGCCTAAAGTAAATATTTTAAATATTAAAGGAGAAAATGTTGGCGAACTTGAACTAAACGAAACAATCTTCGCTACAAAAGTAAGCGAAAACGCAGTTTACGAAGTTATCAAAAACCAACTAACAAATAAAAGACAAGGTACACAATCAGCTAAGACTCGTGCTGAAGTACGTGGTGGTGGACGTAAACCATTTAGACAAAAAGGAACAGGACGTGCTCGTCAAGGTTCTATAAGAGCTCCACACTACACAGGCGGTGGTGTAGTATTTGCACCAAAGCCAAGAGATTACAGCTACAAATTAGCTAAGAAACTAAGAAGAAAAGCACTTTACTCAGTACTTACATCTAAGCTTAATGATGAAGAATTAATAGTAGTAGATAGCCTTAAGCTAGATAATGCTAAGACAAAAGAAGCTAAGGCAGCTCTTACTGCACTTAATGCAGACAAGAAAGCATATGTAGTAACAGCTGAAAGAGATGAGCTAGTATTTAGATCATTTAGAAACATCAAGGGTGTAGAAGTTGCTGAAGCTAGATTAATCAATGTTTATGATTTAGTAAGACATGACAAGTTAGTAATAACAAAAGATGCTATTGCTAAACTTCAGGAGGTATTTATCTAATGAAAGCACCTTACCAAATAATCAAAAGACCAATAATCACAGAAAAAAGCATGGAAATGCTTGATGAGAACAAATATACTTTTGAAGTAGACAAAAACGCTAATAAACCAGAAATCAAAGAAGCAGTAGAGCAAATCTTTGATGGAGTAAAAGTTAAATCAGTAAGAACCATGAACTATAAGGGTAAAAAAGTTAGAACCAGATATGGTTATGGTAAAAGAGCTGACTGGAAAAAAGCTATCGTTGAATTAACAGAAGATAGCCAAGCTATTGAATACTTCGACGGACTATAAGGAGGACTTAGATGGCTATTAGAAAATTAAAACCAACATCAAACGGACATAGAAATATGTCAGTAAGTACCTTTGAAGAAATAACTACAGCAAAGCCATATAAGGCATTAACTACAGACCTTAAAAGCAAGGCTGGTAGAAACAACACAGGTAGAACAACAGTAAGATTCCGTGGTGGCGGAGTTAAGAGAAGATATAGAATTATAGACTTCAAAAGAGATAAGGATAATATTCCAGCAAAAGTACAAACTATCGAATACGATCCAAACAGAAGCGCTTATATCGCACTAGTAGCATATGCTGATGGTGAAAAAAGATATATCCTAGCTCCAAAAGGATTAAAGGTAGGAGATGTTATCGAGTCAGGAGAAAATGCTGATATCAAACCAGGTAACGCACTTGAGCTAAAAGATATACCAGTGGGTTCAACAGTTCACGCAGTAGAACTTAAGGCAAATAGAGGAGCAATCCTTGTAAGAAGTGCAGGTACAGGCGCACAACTTATGGCTAAAGAAGGCGGATTTGCAACACTAAGACTACCAAGTGGTGAAATGAGAATGGTACACCTAAACTGTAGAGCAACAATAGGTACAGTAGGAAACTCAGGACACGAACTACTAAGAGTAGGTAAAGCTGGTAAATCTAGATTTAAAGGCAAAAGACCTCACGTAAGAGGATCAGTAATGAACCCAGTAGACCATCCACACGGTGGTGGTGAAGGTAGAACACCAATTGGTAGACCAAGCCCAATGACACCATGGGGTAAGAAAGCTATCGGTGTTAAAACTAGAAATAAGAAAAAACAATCTTCTGCATACATCGTAAGAAGAAGAAACGAAAAATAGGGGGATATAATGGCTAGATCACTTAAAAAGGGACCATTTGTCGATGAACATTTAATGAAAAAAGTTGAAGCATTAAATGAAAAAAATGAAAAGAAAGTAATAAGAACATGGTCAAGACGTTCTACAATATTCCCTGAATTTGTAGAACATACAATAGCAGTTCATGACGGAAGAAAACACGTTCCAATCTATATCACAGAAGATATGGTAGGTCATAAACTAGGCGAATTTGTGTCAACAAGAACATTCAGAGGCCACGCTAAAAAGGCAACTGAAATGAAAAGCAAAATGCGTTAGGAGAGATAAATGAAAGTACAAGCAATAGCTAAATATCAAAGAATATCTCCTCTAAAAGTTAACTATATAGCAAGAGAAATTCGTGGCAAACAAGTAGATGAAGCACTAAACATTCTTAAGTTTACCAACAAAAAAGGTGCAAGACTACTAGAAAGCGTACTAAAAAGTGCCATTGCCAATGCTGAGAACAACAACGGACTTGATAGAGAAGATCTATATGTAGAAAAAGCATATGCAAATGATGCACCAACTATGAAAAGATACAGACCTAAAGCTAAGGGTGCTGCATACCCTATATTAAAAAGATCAAGTCATATCGGCGTAGTGTTAGCGGATATAGAGGAAAGGTAGGATTAATATGGGACAAAAAGTAAACCCTAAAGGATATAGAGTAGGCGTAATCAAAGATTGGGATTCCAAATGGTTCGCTGATAAAAAAGACTTTTCTGACCTTCTTGTAGAAGACGTAAAGATAAGAGAATTTATCAAAAAACAAGCCTATGAAGCAGGAATCGCAGACATTGAAATAGAAAGAGCAGTAAACAACCTAAAGATTACAATCTTTACAGGAAAACCAGGCATGGTAATCGGTAGAGGTGGTGCTGGAGTAGAAGGACTTAAAAACAAGCTAGAAAAAATTGCTCCAGGTAAAAGAATCATCATCAACGTTGAAGAAATCAAATACCAAGATTTATCTGCCCAATTAGTTGCTGAAAATATAGCTAACCAACTAGAAAACAGAATCGCATTTAGACGTGCCATGAAACAATCAATCCAAAGAACAATGAGAGCTGGAGCTAAGGGTATCAAAACTATGGTTTCAGGAAGAGTTGGCGGAGCAGACATGGCTAGAAGTGAAGGATACTCAGAAGGTACAATTCCACTTCAAACACTAAGAGCAAATATTGACTACGGTTTTGCAGAAGCAGACACAGAATACGGTAAAATCGGATGTAAAGTTTGGATCTATAAAGGCGAAGTTCTTCCAGGAGAAAAGGCTGAAAGAGAACCAAAACTTCAGGCTCCACAAAACAATAAAAGAAGAAAAAGAAATAATAGACGTCCAAACAGAAATAATAAGGGACAAAATTAGTCTTAAAGAATCAGGAGAGTATTATTTATGTTAATGCCTAAAAGAGTAAAATATCGTAGACAACATAGAGGCAGAATGAAAGGTAATGCTAATAGAGGTAACCAACTTGCTTATGGTGAGTACGGTTTACAAGCTCTAGAAGCTTGCTGGATGACAGCAAACCAAATCGAGGCTGCTCGTCGTGCGATGACAAGATATATAAAAAGAGGCGGAAATATTTGGATTAAAGTATTTCCAGACAAACCAGTATCTAAAAAGCCTGCAGAGGTAAGAATGGGTTCTGGTAAAGGTTCACCAGAATACTGGGTAGCCGTTGTGAAACCAGGTAGAGTATTATTTGAGATGAGTGGTGTTAGTGAAGAGATAGCAAGAGAATCAATGAGACTTGCTGCACAAAAACTTCCAATAAAAACAAAATTCATCCAAAGACTTGAAGTAACAGGTTCGGAGGAATAAGGATGAAAACAGCAGAAATTAGAAATTTATCAGATAGAGACCTAGACAAACAACTATTTGATTTACAAAATGAGCTTTTCAATCTTCGTTTTAGGCTTGCCACAGGTCAGTTAGAAAACCCAGCAGCTATAGGAACTGTTAAGAAAGATATAGCTAGAGTTAAGACTATCCAAACAGAAAGAAAGATTGAAGCGGGCAAGGAGGCTTAATCTCAATGGAAAGAAATAGAAGAAACGTACGCCAAGGCGTGGTTGTATCTGACAAAATGGATAAGACCATTACAGTTCTTGTTGAAGATATAATCAGTCACCCAGTGTATAAAAAGAAAATAGTTAGAAGTACAAAATACAAAGCTCATGATGAGAAAAATGAAGCTAAAGTTGGCGATAAAGTAGTAATAATGGAAACAAGAGCCCTATCTAAAACAAAAAGATGGAGACTAGTACGCATTAGCCAAGCGGCAGAAATTGTTTAATTAACAAGGAGATTATTATGATACAACAAGAAACTCGTATGAGAGTAGCAGATAACTCCGGCGCAAGAGAACTTTCAGTAATCAAAGTTCTTGGAGGAACTAGAAGAAGATATGCTAATATTGGTGATGTAGTAACTTGTTCAGTTAAAAGTGCAACACCTGGCGGAGCGGTAAAAAAAGGTCAAGTAGTAAAGGCTGTTATTGTTAGAACAAAAAGAGGCCTAAAAAGAGTTGATGGTTCGGTAATAAGATTTGACGATAACGCTGCAGTAATCATCAAAGACGACCTTACACCAGTAGGAACAAGAATCTTTGGTCCAGTAACAAGGGAGCTAAGATCTGAAGGTTTCATGAGAATTATCTCTCTCGCACCGGAAGTATTATAGGGGGATAACATGCATATAAGAAAAGGCGATAAAGTCCAAATAATATCAGGTGAATATAAAGGACATGTTGGAGAAGTTTTAAAAGCTTTCCCAAAGACAAATAGAGTAATAGTTGAAGGTGCCAACGTGCAAACAAAACACCAAAGAGCAACAACAATGGGTGGAGAAAGTGGAAGACTTGAACAAGAAGGCCCAATAGATGCGTCAAAAGTACTTCTATATTCAGAAGAACTAAAAAAAGGTGTTCGTACAGGAATAGTTTACGAAGACGGTAAAAAGATTCGTAAATCTAAAAAAACTGACGAAAAATTCGACTAGTTGATAGGAGATATTATGACACAGAGACTTAAAGAAAAATATCAAAACGAAGTTGTTGGCGAACTTATAGAAAAGTTTGGTTACAAAAATGTAATGCAAGTTCCAAAGCTTGAAAAAATAGTTATAAATGTGGGACTTGGTGAAGCAAAAGATAACCAAAACTTATTAAACACAGCTAAAAATGAGCTAAGCCTAATAACAGGTCAACAACCAATTGAAATCAAAGCTAAAAAATCAGTAGCGAACTTTAAATTAAGAGCTGGTCAAGCAGTTGGTACAAAGGTAACACTTAGAAGAGATAAGATGTATAACTTTTTAGATAAGTTAATCTCAATCTCACTTCCAAGAGTTAGAGACTTTAGAGGTATCAACCCAAATTCTTTTGATGGACGTGGAAATTATTCACTAGGAATCAAAGAACAATTGATCTTCCCTGAAATAAAATACGATGATGTAGACTTCATTCACGGAATGGACATCACTATCGTAACAACTGCTGAAACTGATGAAGAAGCAAAAGCATTCTTACAATTAATGGGAATGCCATTTAAGAAATAGAAGGAGCAAAAATGGCTAAAAAGTCACTAAGAGCTAAACAACAAAGAAAACAAAAATTCTCAACAAGAGAATATTCAAGATGTAAACTTTGTGGAAGACCACACGGCTACTTAAGAAAATATGGAATTTGCCGTATTTGCTTTAGAGAACTTGCAAATAATGGACAAATACCAGGAGTAAGAAAAGCAAGCTGGTAATTAAGGGGGAAAGATAATTATGATGACAGATCCAATAGCGGATATGCTAACAAGAATCAGAAATGGTAATAAAGCAAATCATAAAAATGTTGCACTACCATCTTCTAATGAGAAAAAAGCTATTGCCCAAATACTTCTTGATGAAGGCTTTATAACAGGGTTTAAAGTAGAAGAAGACGGCAAACAAGGTATTCTTACAATAGATTTAAAATATACAGAAAATGGCGAAAGAGTAATCTCGGGACTTAGAAGAATTTCTAAACCAGGTCTTAGAGTTTACGTAAAAGCAAACGAAGTTCCAAAGGTACTAGATGGTCTTGGAACAGCAATTATTTCGACATCAAAAGGACTTATGACTGACCGTGCTGCAAGAAGCGAAAACGTAGGCGGCGAAGTTATTTGTTACGTATGGTAAGGAGAAATATATGTCAAGAATAGGTAAACAACCAATCGAAATACCTTCTGGAGTAGAAGTTACTATAGATAGTCTAAATGTAAAAGTTAAAGGTAAAAACGGAGAAGATAGCTTAACTTTAAGCAAAAACGTAAAACTTGAACAAGCTGACAACGAACTAATCCTAACAATTCCTGAAAACTATACAAAACAAGAAAATATTGACCATGGTCTTTATAGATCTTTACTAAACAATATGGTAGTTGGTGTATCAGAAGGTTATACAAAGACACTTCAAATCGAAGGAACAGGATATAGAGCAAATAAACAAGGTAAAAACCTAGTACTTAACCTAGGCTATTCTCACCAAGTAACAATGGCTGATCCTGAAGGAATCGAAACTGAAGTTCCAAACGATAGAACTATTATTGTAAAAGGATACAACAAACAACTAGTAGGTCAACATGCTGCAAACATCAGAGCAAAAAGAAAACCTGAACCATACAAGGGCAAGGGTGTTAGATATGCTGATGAGTATGTAAGACGTAAAGTTGGTAAGACAGGTAAGTAGGAGATATAAATGGCTAAAAAGAACAAAAATGATAGACTAATAACTCGTAAAAAAAGAGTTAGATCAAAGATATCCGGAACTCCTCAAAGACCAAGACTTTCAGTATATAAATCAAACTCAAACATCTATGCACAACTTATAGATGATGTAAACGGAGTTACACTTGCAAGTGCTAACAGTCTTCAAAAAGAAGTAGCTGATAGTGAAAAGGCAAATGTAGAAACAGCTAAAAAAGTTGGCGAAGCAATCGGTAAAAGAGCGCTAGAAGCTGGTATAGAAGAAGTTGTATTTGATAGAAACGGATATTTATATCACGGAAAAGTCAAAGCGCTAGCAGAAGCAGCAAGAGAAGCTGGTCTTAAATTTTAGGAGGTTGGTAAAATGAAATATTTATTAAAAAGTGAAGTAGAAAAACTAAACCTCGAAGATAGAGTAGTAAGTATCAATAGAGTTGCTAAAACTGTTAAAGGTGGACGTAACATTAGATTTACAGCCCTAGTAGTTGTAGGAAACTCAAATGGTGTTGTAGGTGTAGGAACAGGTAAGGCTACAGAAGTACCAGAAGCAATTAGAAAAGCTACAGAAAATGCTAAAAAGCAAATGATAGAAGTTCCAGTAGTAGGAACAACAATCCCACACAGAATCCAAGGAGTGGATGGTGCAGGAAAAGTTCTACTAATGCCAGCAGTAGAAGGTACAGGTATCATCGCAGGTGGTCCAGTACGTGCTATATGCGAGCTTGCAGGATACAAAGATATCAAAGCAAAGAACTTAGGAACATCAAATCCAAGAAATATCATCAATGCATGTATAAAAGCATTTTACAACATGAAGACTGTAGAAGAAGTTGCAAGACTTCGTGGTAAATCGGTAGAAGAATTTGACTATTAAGGAGAGCACAATGGGTAAAATTGAAATCACACTTAAAAGATCTTTTATCGGTAAAAAAGATGGACAGATCGCAACAGCAAAAGCGCTTGGCCTTAAAAAAATCGGTCAATCAGTTGTTAAAGAAAATAATGCTGCAACCCAAGGCATGATTCATAAAATCAGCCACATGGTTGAAGTTAAGAAAATAGACTGAGGTGTAAAATGAAATTACATGATTTACAACCAAACGTTAAATATAAAGATAGAAAACGTAAGGGTAGAGGTGCTGGTTCAGGACTAGGTAAGAGATCTGGTCGTGGACAAGACGGACAAAACTCTAGAAGTGGTGGAGGAGTAAGACCAGGTTTCGAAGGTGGTCAAATGCCTCTATACAGACTCTTACCAAAGAGAGGATTTAGAAACATCAACAGAAAATATTACGAAACAATCAATGTTGAGAGTCTAAATGTTTTCGAAGATGGTACAGAAGTTACACCAGAATTATTATTTGAAACAAAATTATTAAACAAAAACAAAGCAAAAGCAGGAGTAAAAATCCTAGGCGACGGCGAATTAGAAAAGAAGCTAACAATAAAAGCTCATAAATTCACAAAATCTGCAGTAGAAAAAATCGAACAAGCAGGTGGAAGTGTAGAAACTATCGAAGTTAAAAAGTGGGTAAAACCATCTAAAAAAGCTTAATAGAAAGAAGTAGCTATGTTAGATATAATAAAAAGAGCCTCAAGGGAAGAAGAAATAAGGAAGAAATTCCACTTCACCCTCTTGATGCTTGTAATATATAGGCTTGGAAATAATATTCCAATACCTTTTATCGATACAAATGCCTTAGCAAATGCATATTCAAATATTGAAGGAACCTTAGTAGACTACCTAAACATGCTAACAGGTGGTGGACTATCAACCCTATCAATATTTGCCCTAGGGGTTCAACCTTACATTACAGCATCAATTGTAATGCAGCTTTTGACAGTTGTAATTCCAAGGCTAGAAGAATTAACCCGTGAGGGTGAACAAGGAAGAAAAACCATCCAGAAATACACAAGGTATGTAACAATTGTCCTTGCAGTATTCCAAGCAGTGGCTATTACAAACGGACTCTATGGAGCAGCCCTATCAAGTGCGACAGGCTTTCAAAAGTTAGCCATGAATGTCACCCTAATAGGTGGAACAATGTTTGTAACATGGATGGGTGAAACCATGACAGAAAAGGGACTTGGAAACGGTACAAGTTTATTAATCTTCATGGGAATCATCGCAAGCTTTCCAAGAACTATATCTAGATGGAAAGAAGGCCTTCACTATAATACTACAAGTGTTTTAGCTATAGCTATAATGGCAATTTTAATAGTCCTAATAGTAATAGCAGTAGTAAAGATATCTGAAGGAGAAAGAAAAATCCCAGTCCAATATGCAAAAAGAGTAGTAGGACGTAAGATGTACGGCGGCCAATCAACCCACATACCAGTAAAGGTAAACATGGGTGGTGTAATGCCAATAATCTTTGCATCAGCAGTACTTGCTATACCTTCTACTGTATCACTATTTTTCGGTAGTGGTGGAGAAAATGGACTAACAGCATTTTTCAACAATTCAGCTTTTGGGTTTGGAATATACTTATTAGTACAAACAGTACTAATCTTAGTATTTGCATACTTCTACAACCAAATTCAATTTAATACTGTTGAATATGCAAAACAACTACAACAAAATGGTGGATTTATCCCAGGCATCAGACCAGGAAAACCAACAGGTGACTTCCTAGCAACAGTATCAACAAGAATTACCTTTATAGGATCAATATGCTTAGCACTACTTACCATAGTACCAGCTATAGCAAGTAGACTACTAGGACTAGAAATATCATTTGGTGGATCATCAGTAATCATTGTTGTAGGTGTAATAATAGAAACTGTAAAACAAATCGAAGCTATGATGACTATGAAGCAATATAAAGGATTTTTAAACAGGTAAGAAATGAATATAATTTTGTTAGGCCCACCAGGAGCTGGCAAGGGTACGCTATCAAGTAAAATAATAGACAGATACGAAGCAGTTCAGATAGCAACAGGTGATATATTCAGATACAATATCTCAAATAAAACTGAACTGGGAATGAAAGCAAAATCTTACATGGACAGGGGAGATCTTGTACCAGATGAATTAACAATTGATCTAGTATGGGATGCCTTTGATAAGGTAGAAGATAGGGACGAAAGAATAGTATTATTCGATGGTTTCCCTAGAAACCTTGACCAAGCCAAAGCCCTAGATGAGGGAATGGAAGAAAGAAATACTGAAATAGGCAAAGTTATTTATTTTGATGTAGATGATGAAATCCTAATAGATAGAATAACAGGCAGAAGGGTATGTACAGACTGTGGAGCCACCTACCATATTCATAACAGCAAGCCAGAAAAAGAAGGCGTATGTGATAAATGCGGTGGCAAACTTATACAAAGAAATGACGACAACGATGAAACAGTCAAAAACCGTATTTCAGTTTATAACAAACACACTAGCCCACTTATAGAATACTATGAAAAGGCTGGCAAGTTAGAAAAAATAGATGGCGCTAAAACCCCAGAAGAAGTTTTTAACGAATTTAACGATAAATTAGGAAAGCAAACTAATTTATGAGAAGAAAAAATTAGATGTGATAGAATCTTTCAAAGATTTCTAGATCAAAGTCGTTGATAAAGAAAAAGCGTTCAATAGACATTTTAGAAAAAAAAAAAAGGAGGTTCTATCAATGTCAAAAAAAGATGCTATAGAAGTAACAGGAGTAGTTGACGAAGTATTACCAAATGCAATATTTAGGGTAAAACTTGACAATGGACATGAAGTACAAGCTCATTTATCAGGCAAGCTTCGTATGAACAGTATTAGAATATTAGAAGGAGATACAGTAACAGTAGAACTATCTCCTTACGATCTAAGCCAAGGTAGAATTACTTGGAGAAGGAAATAGTCTCAAGCTATGGGTGAAGGATTTTCAATCCTTCATTTTCGAGATGAGCGAAGCGAGTCCGAAAAACTAAGCGAAAAGCCAAAGCTTTGCGAGGATATTATCCTAAAATTTTTTACAAGTAAATTACAAATATAGGCAAAAGACATTAACTTTTAAAAAAGTCAAATCTAAAGATAAGATATAAACTTAAGTTAGGAGCAAACATGAAAGTTAGAGCATCAGTTAAAAAAATGTGTGATAAATGTAAGATTATCAAAAGAAACGGTAAAGTAATGGTAATCTGCGACAATCCAAAACACAAACAAAGACAAGGTTAGGAGGGTTTAATGCCAAGAATAGCTGGTATAGATTTACCTAGAGAAAAAAGAGCAGAAATTGGACTAACATATATATATGGAGTAGGAAGAGCAACTGCTAACGAAATATTAAAAAATGCAGGAATCAATCCTGATACAAAGATGAAAGACCTTACAGAAGAAGAACTTGGTAAGATCCGTGAGCAACTTGATAAGTACACAATCGAAGGTGACCTTAGACGTGAAACAAGCTTAAACATCAAGGCACTAAGAGAAAATGGTTCTTATAGAGGACTAAGACATAAAAATGGTCTACCTGTTAGAGGTCAAAACACTAAAAACAACGCAAGAACAAGAAAAAGCAGAAAGGGTTAATAGATAATGGCTCAAAAAACAAAAAAATCTACAAGAAGTAGAAGAAGAGTTAAAAAGAATGTTGAACGTGGCCAAGCTCACATTTCTTCAACATTCAATAATACAATGGTAACACTTACTGATATGCAAGGAAACGCACTCTCTTGGGCAAGCGCAGGACAATTAGGCTTTAGAGGAAGTAGAAAATCTACTCCATTTGCAGCAGGTGAAGCAGCAGAAACTGCAGCTAAAATTGCAATCGACCAAGGCCTAAAAACTGTAGAAGTTTATGTAAAAGGACCAGGTTCAGGAAGAGAAGCAGCAATCAGAAGTCTACAAGCAGCAGGACTTGAAGTTACAATGATTAAAGATGTAACACCAATTCCACACAATGGATGTAGACCACCAAAGAGAAGAAGAGTTTAAT
>NZ_CALGYW010000137.1 GCF_937934665.1 uncultured Anaerococcus sp. | reverse complement strand
TTTCTTGCTCTTGTTTAAAACGAGGGACCCAGATAGGACAAGGACCATGCCTATAGCAAGGTTAACAGTAAAGGCTTCTCCTAGGGTTATTACAGAAAGGATAGAGCCAAAAAGTGGTATAAAGAGTTTGTAAACTCCAAATTCACCTGCTGAGTGGTATTTTAGGACTATGGTCCAAATTGTAAAGGCTGTCGCTGATATAAAGGCAGCATAAACTAGTAAAATTATGGCCTTTGGATTAAAATTAAGGCTAGCATCCCTTAGGATAAGTCCTGTTATAATCATAAGGCTTGACCCGATTATAAACTGCATGGCCATAAGGAAGTAAGAATTTTCCTTTTGGCCGTACTTACGGATTAGGACTGTACAAAGGGCGTTTACTGTAGTTGACATAAGGATAAAGCCTTCGCCAGTTAGTTTAAAACCAGCCTCACTACCTCCCTTGCCCATGTTTGTAACAACAATACCGGCAGTACCTAGGATTAGGGCCATGATCATGTTTTTGTTTATCTTATCTCCAGGTAATAAAAACAAGGATAAGATAACCACTATAAAGGAGTTTGTAGCCTGGATAATAGAGGACTTAACTCCTGCTATGTGGGATAGGCCTATATAATAGAAAATATATTGGATAAAGGTCTGTAGGATTCCTATTATTACTATAAACTTCCAGTTTATTTGGCTTTTTTTGATTTCTTCTCTATTAAAGATTTTTAAATATATAAAAGTAATTATTCCTGCCATAAAAAACCTAATACCTGCTACAAGGATTTTTGCTCCTGTGTCAGTAGATGCAATCGCCATCTCAGCATAGGTAGTTTTGATTGTAGGAATAGCAGATCCCCACAAAAGCATGGCGAGAATAGAAAATATTATCGCGTTTTTCTTATTTTTTAACAAAGTAACCTCCTGGTAAAATTTCTTAATTATATTAAGACTTTACCAAATAAAAAGATTTTAGCAAAAGCTTTGATTAATTCCTAGACTATTGCTATAAATTTTATATACAATATAAGTTAAATATACTTTACAAAGCTTTCAGGGTATAATACGATAACTATCAAAATGTTATAAAGGGGTGGAAAAGTTGAATATGGAAAAAACCGAGAATATATCGAAAAGGGCGCTGATACCCTTTTTAGTTTTTATTAGTGTCTACTTAGTCTCGGGAATAGTTCTTCACCTAAATGGGGTAGAAATGGCCTTTTATCAAATGCCTGCACCAGTTGCAGCTTTTTTTGGTATAATAAGTGCTTTTTTACTATTTAAGGGGACTACAGACGAAAAATTTGACAACTTAATAGAAGGGTGTGGAGATTACAATATTATAATTATGTGCTTAGTTTATTTATTAGCAGGGGCCTTCTCCACACTTGCTTCAGCTTCTGGAGGAGTAGATTCTGTTGTAGGCTTGGGCTTAACCTTTATTCCAGCGAAATTCTTAACGGCAGGAATATTTATAATATCTTGCTTTATTGCTATAGCTACAGGATCATCTGTGGGAACTATTACAGCCTTAGGACCAATAGCTGTAGGTTTGGCTGAGTCAGCCGGTATAAATATTTCGATGATGCTTGGAGCGCTAGTAGGCGGTGCTATGTTTGGAGACAACTTATCTATTATCTCTGATACAACAATAGCTGCAACTAGGACTCAAAACTGTGACATGAAAGATAAATTCAAGATGAATATGAAACTAGCCCTACCTGCTGGAATAATAACCTTTATCCTTTTTCTTATATTTGGATCACCAGAAACACAAATAAGCCAAGAGCAACTAGACTATGAAATATTACATGTGATTCCGTATATATTTGTCCTAGTATTTGCTTTGATGGGGGTAAATGTCCTACTTGTTTTAACCGGAGGTATCATCCTATCTAGTCTTGTATTACTTATGAACAAGGGATTTGATTTATTATCTGTCTCACAGTTAATTTGGGAAGGTTTTAGTGATATGATTGAAATATTTTTACTATCACTTTTAATAGGTGGCTTATCAAACATGGTCGCCAAGGAAGGTGGTATAAACTGGATAATTTCAAAAATTAAGAAATTTGCTAAGGATAAAAAATCTGGTGAGCTCGGTATAGCAGTCCTAGTATCTTTGGCAGATATAGCGATTGCAAATAATACGGTGGCAATCATTATTTCTGGCCCTATAGCCAAAGAGATGAGCAATGAATATAGGATAGATCCAAGAAGGAGTGCATCTTTGCTAGATACCTTTTCTTGTGTGTTTCAAGGCTTAGTACCATATGCAGCCCAAGTACTTATTGCGGCAGGTTTTACTAATGGATTGGTAGCGCCATTTCAATTGATGCCGTATTTTTACTATCAATTTATCTTAGGTGTAATGTCTATAATATCTATTTTTATTCCATTTACAAGGGCAAAAGATAAGTGGAATTTTGACTATGATATGCCAGAATCAAAAGTTAGAGCACATCTTAATAGCCTTAAATAATCGTAAAAAGGGTCTGTTGCAAATTGTAAATAATTATCGTCCCATTATCATGAGGTTCTCTCTCAAAGTTTGCCTCCTTCGGCTCATTGAGATCCTATGATGATACTGGGACGATTTATTCATCTCCACCAGCCCCTTTTGTTATCTATTACATAAGGTTTCTCATCGATTTATCTTCGCACCTTTGGTGCTCGATATATTGTGAAAACTAGACAAACATTGCTCGCAATGTTGAGGCAAAATCTTGTGCCAAGATTTTGTTAGGGAACGTAATATTTTTACAAATAACGCTCCTTCTCTCGACTACGCTCGAGATAAAATTCGTCGCGTGTCCTCTTCGAGCCGGACGGGCTTGCCTAAAAAATTACATAAGGTTATACATCTATTTTTACTGCGCACCTAAAGGTGCTTGAAAAATAGTGTAGACCGTAAAAATTTTGCCTACAATGTTGAGGCAAAATCTTGTATCAAGATTTTGTTAAGGAACGTAATATTTTTACAAATAACGCTCCTATTCGTCGCGTCACTTGTAAAAAATTACATAAGGATTTTCATTAATCTATCTTCGCACCTTTGGTGCTCGATATATTGTGAAAACCAGACAAACATTGCTCGCAATGTTTGTCTTACCATTAAAACAGGCCACTAGCACATGCTAATGGTCTCTAATGAGCGGGAGATTTTTCTCCCTGAGTTAAACAGCTTAAGTCATAAAAATAAGCCTCTTAGGCCCCCTTTTATAAACTTTCTTATCTAGTATAGCAGCGATTAGCCGATATGTAAAGTTTTTTACAAAAATTTTTGAAAAATGTGAAAAAATTGTCAATATTTTTTTGTTTTTTCGGGTATATATATTAAAGATTGGAGTTATGATGAAAACTTTAGTAGCAATAGATTCTATAAAAACATTTGAAAATTCAGTTGAAATTGGCAATATCTTTAAAGAAAATCTCTCTTCTGACGTTGAGGTTATGCCTTTTCTTGATGGAGGAGAGGGGACTGTCGAGGCCATGCAGGCTATTATAAAGGGCAAGTATAAGTATGTAAATGTCCACAATCCCTTAAATGATGTAATTACTGCTAGGTATATTTTAAAAGATGATCTGGCTGTGATGGAGATGGCAGAGTCGTCAGGTATTAGACTTTTGTATAAAGAAGAGCTTAGGGTGATGGAGTCATCTTCCCTTGGTTTCGGAGAGATGCTCTTAGATGGCCTTGATAATGGGGCTAGGTCCTTTTACATAGGCATAGGAGATACAGCGACTAACGACCTTGGTATGGGTATGCTCTATGCTCTTGGCGCGAGGTTTTTTGATGAAGATGACAAGGACCTAAATCCTATCGCTGAAAATATGGAAAAGGTAGCAAGGATAGATATGGAAGCACTTGATACAAGGCTTAAGGGAGTTGAGATAAAGATTGCGACTTCTACCAACCAAACCCTTTTTGGAGACAATTCTTTCCTAGAAGATAGGGTCTACAGGAAGGGAGCTACTGACTACGATACAGCAAGACTTTTTAAAGGGTGTAAGCATTTTAAAAAGGTTATAGAAGACACCCTAGGTACAGGCTCTGTTGATATGCCAGCTATGGGCTCTGGTGGGGGAGTTGCTTGGGCCCTTTATATGTTTTTTAGGGCAAGCATTTCAAAGTCTATGGATTTCATTCTAGAAACTATAGATTTTGAAGATCTTATCAAGGATAAGGATGTTTTCATCCTTGGTGAAAATGTTGACCAGTTTGATGGGTCTGCTTCTTTAAATATGGCAAGCCTTGCTAAGAGATATAAAAAAGATATAAAAATAATCTTTCTCCAAGATAAGGAGGGAGCAAAGATAAAAAATATGGGAGACTTTGACAAGATCTACACCTATAAGCTGAAAGATGCCTACGATAGAAAAGATATCCACAGGCAGATTGCGGGGCTCGCTAAGGGTTTTGATAAGTTTCTTAAGATAGAAAAGGAATAGATTTTGAGCGAAATTTTTACTAGGTTAAAAAATCAGAAGCTACAAGCTTCATCCTGCTAGTAAATTTTATAGTTTTTATCTTGCTTGTTATAAATGGAGGTTTTACTTCCCAGAATATGCTTCGTTTTGGAGCGTCAAATTCTGAATTAATTATTAAAGGACAATATTACAGGGTTTTCACCCAGTTATTTGTCCATACTGGTCTCCTCCACTTTATTTTTAACATGCTAGTCATATATATGATAGGTCCCAGTATAGAAAATAAATATGAACCTTGGGTTTTAATTTCCGTATTTTTACTTGCTGGCCTTTTTGATGAATTATTGAGCTTTATAATTTTAGAAAAGTGGGAAGCTGGCGGGGGATCATCTACTGGGTATTTTGGTCTTTATGGCCTAGCTATAGGGGCTTTATTATTTTATAAAGATAGGAATTTAAAAAGGTGGTCAAGGCAGTTTATTTTGCCTATGATCTTTGTTTTTATAGCAAGCGAGATTTATTTTAGGATAATAGGAGGAAGGCCTCAACTGGTATGGGGATATAGCCATAGTCATCTGGGAGGTTTTCTCGCAGGGGTTATCTTGGCGGGAGTCTTTCCACCTAAAGGCTACCAGTTAAATAAAAAAATAAGGCTTTGTTTTGCTATTTTTTTTGCGGGGCTTTTAATAACATTCTTTTTGTAGCTTATTTTAGTGGAAGGTTTCAAGTAGGATAAAAGCTTGATTTGAACTAGTCAATATTCAAAGGAATAAAAATTAGGGGTATAGTAAACTTATGAATATAAATTTTGAAAGACTTAGCCAAGCTAAGGTTACATCGACACTTATGATTATAAATATAATTGTCTTTGTCCTTATGACCTTAAATGGTGGTAGTGAAAGTATTGAAAACTTGATAAAATTTGGAGCAAACTCCAAAATTCTAGTAGCTCAAGGCCAGTGGTGGAGGCTTTTTACAGCGTCCTTTATCCACATTGGATTTTTCCATATTCTATTTAATATGTATTTTTTCTATAGTTTGGGTCCACTTTTTGAAAGGCTTTTTGGATCAGTAAACTTTTTGATAATCTACCTAATAGCAGGAGTATTTGGCAATCTCTTATCCTTTGCCTTTGGTAGTCCCTACACTGTATCAGCAGGAGCTTCAACCAGTCTTTATGGCATGCTTGGCCTTGCTATAGGCATGATGGCTACTTATAAGAACGATGAGATTATAAGGAGTTTTGGAGCAAGCTTTATATCAGTGGTAGTGATAAATGTGATTTATTCACTACTAGCACCTGGTGTTGGTGTTTATGGCCACCTTGGAGGCTTTATAGCAGGTTTTCTTCTTGCGGGAATCTTCCCTATTTTGGGCAGAGAACTTCAAAGCCCAAGGAGACTTGTTTCTGCCCTAGTCTTGTTAGGAGCAAGCTTTGCCCTCTACAGAATTGGTACTAAGTCCATGATAGGAGTCTAGATGAAGATAGTTTTAGCCTTAGTCCTAACCCTTATCCTTTCTGCCTGTGGTTTTGAATCAAAAACTGAGTTTAAGAAAGATCAGGGAGAGACTCAGAGTGAAGAAAAAATGGAATTTCCAGAGATTAAGTACATTACAGAGACAGATCCAGACAAGAGGGTGGACTTTGAAGAGCTTTACGGCAAGGGTCGCATGTCTAGCAAGATTTACCTAAATGACGCCATGGGTTTTCTCAAGAAGTTTAATTTTGCAGGTAGGGAAATAGGAGTAGAAGTTTTAGAATCATCTTTTAGTCCGACATCCTATACAGCAGTCCTTTCTTTTAAGAACCAAGATGACTTAGTTGAAAAAGAATATGGACCACTTGTAACAAACGAGAATATCTTTAGCCAAGTTACTTTTGATGTGATAGAAGCAGGATCAGGGCCTTGCCTACTTGCAAGCCAGGTATTTGTAGATGGTTATGAGACTAAAAGTGCCTATTATATCTACAACAAGTACATGTCCCTTATAGATTCTTTTCATTTTGAAAACACAATCGACGATGTAAATGTAGATGTCTATAGGATGAGTGAGCTAATAGATACTGGAGAAAGTTTAGACCCAGGGGATATAGAGATGGCAATATCTAAGAGGATTGATAAGGAAGAAGAATACCTCAAGGAAATCTTTGGACCCTATAAGATAGAAAGTAAAAATATTAAAGCAGAAGTAAATGGCAGGAGAATCTTGGTAGGCACTATGCCAAGTTCAAAGGATAAAAGAATAATGGAATTAAAATTAGTCGGAAAAGACGAGAACGACGCGATTTTAAGTATAAAATAAATTGAGGAGGATTTAATGAAAAGAAGCGAAGTTGAAGAAAGACTCAAATGGGATACCTCATCTATCTATGCTGATGATGAAGGATTTTATAAGGATATTGAAGAGGTAAAAAACCTTGTAGGAAAACTTAAAGAGTTCAAGGGCAAAGTCACATCAGACCTTGAAACATTCAAAGAATACCTCAAGCTAGAAGAAGAATTTGCAAGAAAGATGGAAAAGGCCTTTGTTTACTCATCCTTAAAATCAGATGAGGACACAACTGTAAGTAAATACCAAGAAATGAGCCAAGTAGCTCAAAATACCTATGTATACGCATCTAGTGAGCTATCCTTTATCTCACCAGAAATCTTATCTACAGATGAAAAAATCATCGATAAATACCTGGAAGATCCTGAGATTTCTTACCTAAAACACTATTTTGAAGATAAGTTTAGGGCCAAAGACCACGTTCTAGACGAAAAAAGCGAGTCAATCCTTGCAGCCTTCGGTAAACTAAAAAACAACCCACAAAACACCTATATGATCTTTAACAACGCTGACCTTACTTTCCCAACTGTCAAAAAAGACGGTGAAGAGATAGCTATAACAAATGCTAATTTTGTAACCTTAGAGGAAGATTCAGATAGAGAATTTAGACGTGAGGTTTATGAAAAATATTACAAAACCTACAGACAATACTCAAATACCCTAGCATCAACAATTGACGGCGAATTTACAGCCCACAATGTAGAAGCCAAGCTAAGAGGCTACAAATCAGCTAGGGAAATGAGTTTGTTTGCAAATAATATTCCAGAAGAAATCTACGACAACCTTCTAGAAGTAGTCCATGACAATGCAGATAT
>NZ_CALGYW010000136.1 GCF_937934665.1 uncultured Anaerococcus sp. | reverse complement strand
TCAAAGCTTGCTGTAAGAGGGTTTACAGTTTCGTGAGTCTTTTTGTAATATTCAAAATTCAAAGCTGCCGCCTTTTCATAAGACTTTTCGCTCTTTTTTGTAATTTTTCCTTTGCACTTTTTAGGCTCTAGGGGATTTTTTAAATCTTCTCTTGTCGCTTCCACTTCATAGCACTTTCTTTTGATGATAAAATCTGCTTTTTTTAATAAATCAATTACTTCTACCTGATTAGATTCAATTCCAATCTGCAATGGCTTACCCTTAGCTAAAGCCTCCAAATCTCCTATTTTTACCTTTTTTATATCATTTATTTTTATATATGTATGCTTGTTGTGAAATTCATTAGTGTAAGTTTCCATAGTTAATCTCTCATACTTATGCCTAAATTTTCAAAATTAAAAGGGAGACGTGCTCCCTAAATCTTATTTTATTTGCAAAACCATCTTTATGTGTTCAATCCCATCAAGCAAATATATTTCAGAGTCTTCTACAAAACCCACCTTAGCGTACAAACTTTTGGCATAAGTCTGGGCTTCTATGACAATTTTTCTGGCTTGGTAGTTTTCTTCAGCTACCCTTATAGCTTCTTTTAGGATGAGGGTCGCGTGACCTTTTCTTCTTTCTTTTGAGATTACCCTTCCGATGTGAACTTCTCCTTCTTCTTTATAGACTCTGGCGTAGGCTTGGATTTCTCCCTTATTTTCCAAATAAATATGGATGGCTTCGTAGTCTTTGCCGTCTATTTCTAGGTAGGGGCATTCTTGTTCTACTACAAAGATATCTACTCTAAGTCTTAGGATCTCGTAGAGCTCCTGCTTTGTTAACTCGTCAAAACTTTTTATTTTTACTTGCATTTTCTATCCTTATTTGAAAGTCAATGGTCTTAGGGGATGGATTTTCATATCAAAATCATTTGAAGTAAAGGCATATTTTTCTGAATAAACCCTAGTTGTCATGACTTTTTCCCCGTTATTAACAAAAATTTCTAGACTTGACTTATCAGAGAATATTTCTAGCTTATTAACTTGGTCAAGCTTGATTCTTCTAAGCTTTCTACCATGAGAAGACTCTCCCATATCAAGGGTTAAAATCCTATTTTCATAGGTCAGGGTCACATCTTCCCTGATATTTATAGAAAAATCTCCCCTTATATTTTCAGCTACAGCTTCAAAGACTTTTCCCATATAGGCTGTGCCCTTACCTAGGGATATTTTCCTATCTCTTAGTTTCTGATATTCCTCTATTGGTCTTTGGTATAATTTCCCATTTTCAAAAGATAAGACCCTTGGAATGGTAAAGGCGTGTTGCCAATCGTACTCGGTTGGGTTGGTGTAGTCCGCATCAGGCATCCCCATCCAGCCGATTAAAATTCGCCTTCCGGATGGATATTCGAAGGTTTGTGGGGCGTAGAAATCAAAACCATAGTCTAATTCTACAAAGTCTTTAAGCTTATAGGTCTTATTTTCAAGGTCTAAATCAAGTGGGAAGAATCCAGCTTGATAGATATTTTGATACCTATATTCTTCACTTTTTACTCCCTGAGGACAGCAAACCAGGATTCCTTGACCTTCTAGGTCAAAATAGTCCGGGCACTCCCACATATAACCAAAGTCAAAATCAGTCTCTACTCTCATATGGTAGGTGAAATTTTCTAAGTCTTCTGACTTAAAAATCAAGACCATCCCCTTATTAGAAAGGCTCCTAGCTCCTAAAAACATATAGTAGGCCCCATCTTTTTCATAAATTTTTGGGTCCCTTACATGCCTGGTCATGTCAGCTGGATAGTCCTTATGGTCCATTACCAAAGTTTTCCCATTATAAGTAAAGCCATCTGAACCTATCTTTATGGTGTTATGGTCGCGTCCTGCTGTGATGTAGTCAAAGTCTCCCTCGTGTTTGACATTGCCTGTATAAAAGAAATTTATTTTCCCATTTTTTATAAAGGCAGATCCTGAATAGGCTCCGTCCTTATCAAGGGCAGAATCCGCAAAAATAAAGGGTTCTTCTCTTTTATAGGTTATTAAATCTGGACTTGTCACATGGCCCCAGATTATATCTCCCCTTTTGGCATCAAGGGGAGAATATTGGAAATAAAAGTGGTAGAGACCATCAAAATAACAAAGTCCATTAGGATCATTTAGCCACCCTGTTTCTGGATAAACATGTAAATCCAAAAGGAAGGGGTCAGCTGACACCCTTTCTTTCATTTTTTCTCTTTTTTTAAAGTTTTCTTGGTAGGTTTTTCTATTAAGCATGGGCTACTTCCATTACTCTTTCTTTAGCATCCTTATTTCCAAGGTCAAAGTCGATTTCCATATCATCTGAATCCATGATTATTAGCATGGTTTGGTCTGAAAGACCTTGGTCTTTGATATAATCTGGGTCAAATTCGATTAATAAGTCTCCTGCCTTTATATCATCTCCGTCTTTTACATGTTTGGTAAAGCCCTTGCCTTCAAGGTTTACTGTATCAACACCGATGTGAATTAGGATATTTACCCCTTCTTTTGAAGAAAGAGTTACTGCGTGGCCTGTTGAGAAGATTGACTCTACCTTACAGTCCATAGGTGCATAGAGTTTGCCCTCCGCAGGCTTTATAGCAAGACCATCACCCATCATTTTTGAGGCAAAGGTTGCGTCTACTGATTTTTCTATATTTTCTACCTCTCCTTTTACTGGATTTAGGATGGTAAGTTTGCCAGGAGTTTTTTCAATAACCGGCTTACTTTCTTTTGCTTTTTTCTCAGTTTCCACTTTTTCTTTTTTCGCATCTTTTGCAGCAAACATATTTCCCTTTTGGAAAACAATAGTCAAGATAAAGGCAGAAGCCATGGCTATTACAAGACCAATTATAAAGTCAACCCAAGATTCTGGTCTTATTGAAATAATACCAGGTAGGCCTGCAGCACCTAGGGCTATTGCCAAAACTTTTCTTAGGGCAAGGTAGGCTGATCCTAGGGCAGAACCTATGATGGCTGCTATAAATGGATACCTAAGTCTTAGGGTAATACCAAACATGGCAGGCTCTGTTATACCTAAGAGGGCTGAAACACCAGATGCAGCTGCTGTTGATTTCATTTTTTCGTTTTTAGTTGTTAATAAAACTGCAAGAACTGCCGCACCTTGGGCAACGTTGTTCATAGAAGCTGTTGGGAAGATAAATGATCCACCACTTACAGCCTGGTTAGCTATTAATTGGGTTTCAATTGGGATAAAGGAATGGTGCATACCTGTAAGGGTAATTGGCGCATAAAGTAAGCCAAAGATTGCCCCACCCAAAAATCCTAGTTTGGTGTAAATAAAGGTAATGCCTGCTATAAGCGCATCACCAGCGTTTCTCATAATTGGTCCCACTAAGGTAAAGGTAATTAAAGATGTAATGAGGGTCGCAAGAAGTGGTGTAGTTAGGTTATCAAGCCAGATTGGTGTCTTATCGTGGAGGAAGTTTTCAATCTTTGATAAAATCCATGCCACAGCAAGAACAGGTAAAACTGTTCCCTGATAGCCTACAGCTGGTATGGCAAAGCCAAGCATATTCCATGCTGGCACTTCACTTGCCGGTGTTGTTCCTAGGGCGTAGGCATTTAATAATTCTGGATGGACCATAATCATACCCATGGCCGCCCCTAGGTAAGGATTGCCTCCAAACTTCTTAGTTGCAGAAAAACCAATTAGCACTGGTAAAAATGTAAAGGCTGCTGATGAAAATATATTTATCATGGCAGCTAAATCTGCTATTTGTGGGTAAAGTTCAACGATAGATTGACTTCTACCATTAAAGAAAGGACTGGTTAGGATATTATTAATACCCATCAAAAGACCTGCGGCTACAATGGCAGGAATGATTGGTACAAAAATATCAGATAGGGTCTTAACTAGCCTTTGGATGATATTCCCCTCTGCCTTCTCCTCCCTTACCTCGCTTCTCTCATCTCCAACGATTTTACCAACCTCATTTGTAACAAGGTTAACCTTGCCAGGTCCTAAAATAACCTGGTACTGACCATTGGCAGTATTTGTACCTTGGACTCCTTTGAGGTCTGATATCGCTTCGTCATCAACCTTATCAAAGTCCTTTAGCATAAGTCTTAGCCTAGTCGCGCAGTGTTCGTAAGAAGAAATATTATCCTTCCCACCGACCTTAGCAACAATCTCTTTTGCTAATTGCGTATTGTCCATAGTATCTCCTTATATATTTTCTAGTAATAATATCGAAAAAAATTTCTAGCAGCCTCCTTTACCCTGCTAATATATCAATCTTTTATTATATCATAGTTCTTATGTTTTATACTTATCTTATACCAACTCAATATAAGTTATCTCTTCAAACTTATCTATAAAACTATCCAAAAATTCTATTTTATCGATAAAACCCCTATATCCTATCTCATATATATAGCGGTATTCCTTATAATTTTCGTCAATAATATTTTCTTTGGTATAGTTATTTATTTTAGCATCGTATCTTGTAAGTATTTCGCTTATATCTTCTCTTTTAGGTTCATAATTTTTAAAATGTACCCTTAATCTTATAATATCAAAACGAGTCTTTTTAGAATTAAGTAGGGTAAGGATAATAATCAAAAATCCTCCACCTAGGACTGCAATCAAGTACTCTCCATAGCCTACAGCAATAGAAATTGCCGCAACTGTCCACAAAGATACTGCAGATGTCAACCCATCAACCGTCCTGTCATTTCTTACAAGTATAAGGCCTGAGCCCAAAAAACCAATGCCAGATACAATCTGGGCGGTAAGCCTACCCGTATCAGTCCCAACTACCCCAATAAATTCAGGATTATCTATATACCAAAGAATTGATTCTGCTGTCAAATCCACCTGGATAAGGGTAATAACACATACTCCCACAGCCAAAATCATATGGGTTCTGACACCGGCAGATGAGTGCTTTTCCCTATCAAGCCCTACAACAAAACCAATTAGAGCAGATAATAATATCCTAACTATAATCTCCCAAGGAGTAAGTACAAATTCCATAAAACCTCCTTATATAAATATGAATCTTTATCTTTGAAATAATTATATCAAAAATATAATATTTTAACCATATAAAAACAAATATACTTAATAAGGAGAGTTTAATTTTAACTTAGAGGAATTTATATAGCCCTTCCCTTACTTTTATTATCCAAAACATAGGAAGGAAGGCTTGCCAAGGCGTTTTTCAACTTTCCTATCATCTCTTCCTTTTTTCTCATATGACCTGTAACCTTGACCAAATTAACTATGTGGCCAGATGAGTATAAGACATCTCCTGGAACATCAAGATTTTCAAGCAAGCTTATTTGTTCAATCAAGTTTTCCCTGTTAGTTGTCTCAACAAATTCTCCTCTTTCGCGCATCTTATAAAGCTTAGATCCTCTTTGAACATCTGTAGACATGATAAAAATCCCCTTGGCAGGATAATAATTTAAAACTTTCGCAGTCGCAAGGGCATTTTCTTTTGATTTACCAGCTCCCTTTATCCCCTGCATAACAATAGCAAAATAATCCATACCAGCTTCCTTCATCTTATCTAAGCCCTCATAATACTCCTCAAGGTATGCTCCCTTATTTAACCAAGCCAAAACTTCTGGGTCTCCAGTTTCAACTCCAAACCAAAGTTCGTTATAGCCTGCTTTTCTTAAAGCTTTCATATCCTCTATAGACTTGTTTTTAAGATTATAAAAACTTGCGTAAGAGGTGATAGTTTTTACATCTGGCAAATATTTATGAATGAGATCTGCAATCTCTAGAAGTCTTTCTGTAGGAAGCATAAAAGGATCTCCATTTAGTAGGTAAATCCTATCGATATGTCCCGGAAATGTCTCAGAAATTTCTATAATATCACTTTCCACATGTTCTAGGGGCGAAATACCAAATTTCGTCTGATGATACATGGTGCAAAAAGCACAAGCGTTGTGCGAGCACCCATAAGTTACCTCCAAAAGCGGAGTGTAGGCCTCAAGAGGCGGCCTATAAACCTGTCCTGTATAATGCATAAAATCTCCTTTATTTTTTTCTTATATAAAATACATACCCAATAAATCAATATATAATTTTATCTAAAAAATCCCCTTTATAAATTTTTGCTAGGAGTAGTGGAGAAAACTTGTATAATCTCCTAGTTTTTTAGATAGGTTTATAAATATCAACAAAGAAAAGACGGATAAATTAATACCCGTCCTTTTTAGAGTCTATTAAGTTTTTAAGAAAATGTACTAAAGAACTAGAGCTCCATCAAATCCAATTACATATAATTATAACTGGTTTTCATAAGGAACGTAATCTTTTTCAACGAATGCTCCTATTCGTCGCATCCTTATGAAAAAATT
>NZ_CALGYW010000135.1 GCF_937934665.1 uncultured Anaerococcus sp. | reverse complement strand
GCCTAAATTTACTTTTGCTATAAGTACTATAGAAGGTGGTTTTATGGATTTGAAACACCCTTTGCCACTTGATGAACTTTACAAGTTATGTTTTGAGTACGCTTCTACACCTGTTAAAGACAGAGAGGAAGAGAAGAAGTTTTATTTGAGGCATAAGTATCTGCAATCTTCACTTACTAATCCTAACAATATTTTATGTTACGCAGTATCTGATGATAAATTGGCTTTATGTAATGGTGTAAATTTTCCGAAATATAAAAGTTATTTAACCCTTAAAGAAATTGAAGAAATCAAAGAAAAATTTGATACTGATTTGGCTGATTTTGAGTTGGTGGAGGTGAAAGAATGAAAGTTAAGGAATTTATCGAATATCTAAAAAAATACGATGGTGAATGGGAATGAACACACAAAGGAAAAATCAAGTAAGCTTGATATTATGTAGTATTACAAGCCTATTAAGGGAGTTTGATTTTGGTTTAGAGATATTCAAGGATGGTAGCATCGTGTTTGTTGATGGTAATAACGGTGATAGATACAAGATTAGTGCAAAAGATTTTCAAGAATTATACGATAAAACGGAGGTGGAAAAATGAGATACCTATACGCCATGAATTCAAGACCTTTTAGTCCAGGGACTTATCCTAAGTATGGTTTTTTGAGTGTTAAGATTAATAATGATTTAGATGATTGCAGTTACTATGATTTACTTATTTATGAAAGAAAACTAGATTTTGAAGAAACTTTGAGATGGGAACTTGAATATATAGGAGCATTTAATGAGATATAAAGCACCATACGAACTTATAAAAGATAAAGGCGATCAAGGTTGGGATATAAGAGCGGACAAAGATACCGTTCTTAATCCAGGCGAAACAAAATTAATTGATACAGGCCTATACTTTGAGTTTAGAGATGGCTTATATGCAGACGTAAGAGCAAGGTCCGGCATATCAAGTAAGGGCATACTTTGCCACACGGGTCTTGTAGATAGCAGTTACAGGGGAGAAATTAAGGTATGTATGACTAACTTAAGTAATGTATCTTATACCATTAAAAAAGGTGACAGGATAGCACAATTAGTATTTGGCAAAGAAGTATTAGTAGAGCCTAAAAAAGTAGAAGAAATTAACACGGATACCAGACGTGGTGATAAAGGTTTTGGATCAAGTGGAAGGAAGTAAGAGATGAATAGGCAGATGCGTAGGAGGGTTAATCGTAACCTTAATTTGAATAATAAGGATATAGATGATTTAGCGGAACATTTCAGAAAGGAAAATGAAGAGGCTAACAGGGTGATTGCTGCACAATTTCTAGCTTTAACAGTGGAGGCTTTGAGATTGGAGTTTGGATTTGGGCAAGCTAGGATTGATAGGTATACCAGAAAGGTTAATTCTTTGCTTGATTCGGTTAACCTTGATTACTTAAGTTTCGAAGATTTGCTTGAGGAGATATCGATTAAACCTACTCAGATTTTAAGGCTTGATGGTAAAGCTAAGGATAAGATTAATAAAAGGATTTCTAAGGGGGCTTAATGAATTTTGATAGGATTAGGGAGCAGGAAAGAGACCGAGCTAGAATTGATGCTATAAAGTCTAGGCTTAGAAATTACGGAAAAGATATGCGAAGGTATGATGCGGAGAAAATCAAGATTGAGATCGCTAGGGATAGGTTATCACTTGGGGCGTCTTGGTCTACTACTGATGCAGTGAAGGGTGGCGGTTCTAGTCAAGAAGATTTGCAGGTCAAGATGATTGATAAGATTGATGAGTCTAGCCGAAGAATGAAGCTTATTGAGATTGAAAATCGAGCAATAAAGCTTGCTATTGCTGACCTTGACGATGATAAGAAGTTTATTGTTGACCATATGTGGATTGCTCCAGATGGAAAAAGGCTGAGTTTTAGAAAAGCGGCTGAAAACATGAATTTATCTAAGTCTACTGTGCAGAGATTGAGCGATGACGCTTTACTTTATATCTTTAAGCGACTTTATTTACTTGAAGGAGGTGAGGTCGATGTGAGGTAAATTACATTTTGGGACAAAAACGGGACAATTTCGGGACACATAAGCCTGTTTTATGTGTTATAATGATATTGTAGGAATGTTGCAAGAAATAAAATTAAAGCTGTTTAACTCAAGGATAGGCAATTGGGCTTATCCTTTTCTTTTATCAATTTTAGGCTTATGAGTCAGACTATCCACTTTAGCACCTCCTTTGATTTATTATAGAGTATTCGGGTAGTGGGTTTTGTTCTTTGCCCACTTATAAGAGATGGCTTCTCTTAAAACGTTTTCTAATATATGCTAAATGTTATTGGTGGATGGTCTGGCTGATAGGCTTAAATTATGGGAAATATAAAAATCAAGAAAGTAAAAAAAGGTTATATTTTATATGATGCTTGTGGGGGTGGTAATCACTCTCACTTTTTTAATCGTAGGGCTGCGAGAAGGTGTTTGACTTGTATTAACAAGGGCATATTACCTGACCAGCCCTATTTTGTTGAGTCTTGTAGGAGGTTATTATCTAAGAAAGAGTTTGAGAAGTTGAGACCTCAAAATAAGAAGGATAGGTATTTTAATTCTCAGAAGGGCGTTAGGATATAGAAAGGGGTGATGCTCATTGGCGAGGGATGAATATGGTCTTACGTCTAATCAAAGAGCCTTTGCTGATGAGTATATCAGAAACAAGGGCAATGCAACACAGGCTTATTTGTTTGCTTATCCTCATATTAAAAAAGAGAATACGGCATCTTCTAATG